>CAZLZP010000012.1:0-30464 GCA_964564045.1 uncultured Rickettsiales bacterium | reverse complement strand
TGTGATATTTTTTATATTAAAAAAACTTAATCTGGTAATTAATTCATAATCTGGGGCATAAGTCATTTCTCCATTAACGCTTTCTATCATTCTGCCATATGTGCTGAATACTGTTTTTTTAAAAAATCTACAGTTCGGATGAAATGCCTTCACATGCCCTTTAGATATATGCATATCCTCTGCGGTAGATGTATAACCATCAACATACCCACCGTTTTCATCCTTACCAACTATATGGCCAAGCACATTTACCATTTCAACATCGGGGTTTTCAATAAAAGCCTCACCAACTCTTATAAGTGTATCAGGTGAAAGCCAATCATCTGAGGCAAGAAAGCTTATTATTTCACCAGAACTTTTATCTATGCCCTCATTTACTGCGGCATTTGGGCCAGCATCTTTGTGGCTTCTAAAATGGTGTATCTTATCTCTATATTTTTCTATTATTTGCAAAGTGCCATCATCAGAAGCCGAATCAAGAACTAGAAATTCATAATTTGGATAGTTTTGATCTAAAAGTGATATTATGGCTTTTTCTATAGTACCAACCCTATTTTTTACCGGCATTATAACTGATATTCTGGGGTATGTTTCTTTTGAATATTTCAACATCTTATGAGGGATTTATCTTATTGATAGTTGAAGTATAGCGGTTTCTTCTAATAATAGAAAACATTGAGTATTGCCATGCCAGGCTGCCTTTACTCTTTCCAATCTTTTTATAGTGTTCGGCCATTTTGCTATCACCGGTTTCTTTTGCTAAAAGATATAGCCTTATAGTGGTCTTTTTAAGAATGTTATTTAATGTTTTAACTACTTGTTTAGAGAAAATATTCTTTTTATCTAAAAATCTTAAGGCAACATTAAGCTGCTCTTCTAATATCTTTTTATAATATTTATCAGCATTTTTGCCAAAAGACATAGAGTTTTCATGCATAAAATAGGTATATCCTACTTTTTCTATGAGCTTATTTTTTAGAGGAAGTATACAAAGCCTTAGCATATATTCCCAATCGGCACTTATGAAATATTCGCCATTTCTATCTTCCTGAGATATTTTTCCGTAATATTGAAATATTTTCTTTCTATAGAACCTTGCATTAAGTGCGGAATCTCCATAAAAATCTAATTCCATTTTTTTTGTTTCTATACGGTCAGCCAGTGTTTTATCTTCAGAATGATATCTTGCATAAAAACTAACTATATCAAGCTCTCTATCGTTAGCAAATGCTTGACCTACATCATTAAAAGTGCCTAATTCATACCAATCATCGGCGCATAAAATACCTATTATATCGCCAGTAGCTTTTTCAATACCTTCATTTGCAGATACGTATGAGCCGGAATCCTTATGGCTACGCCAGAATGCAATTTTAGATTCATATTTTTTGATTATATCAACGGTTTCATCTTGCGAGCCGCCATCTAGAACTAATAGTTCATAGTTTGGATAGTTTTGATCTATTACGCTTTTTATAGCCTTCTCAATATACTTTCCATAATTATAGGAAGGTATAACTATTGAAATTTTAGGAAGCGACATATTAATTTACATTGTTTCTTTTACAATATAAGCACCTGGGTTGCTTGCCCAATCAAATCTTTGAAGCTTTATCTTTTTACCTTTAAAGAACTCATCAACGGCTCTACTTTCGCCTTCCCAAGGTGGGATGCCATATTCATCAAACGCAACAATGCCGCCAGGCACTACCAGTGGCCATAATTCTTCCAAGGCAACCAGTGTTGGTCTGTATAGATCTGCATCAAAATGCAGTAACGATATACGCATACCAGGGTTGTTTTTAACATACTCAGGGATGGTTTTTTCAATATCACCTTTAACAAGGTGAATACGAGGTTTATACGGAATAAATCTATCAGCATCATATATTTTTATAGCATCGCGAAGTTGCTCTTCAAATCCGCCGCTATTAAATCCACCAATTTTTTTACCAACTCTTATATCTTCTTTTCCGTCTTTAGCCTCTAAGGTTCCAAACCCTTTAAAGTTATCAAAACCCACGATTTTTTTATGTCTATCACCCATGTTGCGGATTTCCATGAAGTTAGCCCACGACATTAATGATGCGCCACGATAAACTCCAAGCTCAACTATATCTCCAGGAAGGTCATATACGCGCTGAAAAAGTTCGTAGTGAGCAAGAAACCTTTTCATGAATACTCTGCGAGCATAAATCTGAAAGTTTTTGCAGATCTCTGTTTTTGTTATATCAAATTTATCAAAGTGCTCTTCAAGCATGCCTTCAATGCTGTTGTCTACTGCAAAGTTTGCTCTACCGTCAAACTTTCTTTCTGCAGTCATTTTTTTCGCTTTCTTAGCCATTTACAACATCCTTATTTTCGTTTGTTTTAATAAATTTACCTAATTTTATATCGAAATAATCTTTGTTTGCCAACCTGTGTTCAGGTTTTATAAGCCTAAATTCCAAAGATCTTCTTTCAACATTCCAACCTTCAGGAGTGTAGGTTCTGTGTAGTGCAAAATCGCCAAATACCAGAGCGTCCCCCAGTTTTTGATTGTAGTGAATTTTGTTTTTAAAATTGTCTCCATTCAAACCGGCGCCAAAGCCATCCAGATTTTCATGCGATATCTCTGTCTTAGCAATTTCATCATCTGCAAATTCAACTGTTGTACAAGTATATGGCTCTGGCTCTATAGGAATAAAGCACGTAATAACCTGCTGATGACCTTTGTCTTTTAAAACACGCATATAGCCAATATCTTGATGCCACGGAACTTTGTGGTTGGCCTGACGTACATGACGTACTTGTACAGGAAAAGTTACATAAGTGTATGGATCAAAAAGCTCTGCAAGGTTTTTATTGCCTGAAGGTGATGTCCAAACAGAATACCAGGTATCTTGCATTCTCATTTTATCAGATGATTCACCACGCTCAAGTGCCTTTAATTCACGCTCGGTTAGAACTTTATCAGGGGAGTTGTTATCCTTAGCCGATTTTATGAAGAGTTCGCGCAGTTCAGTTAGTTTATTTTTGTCAAACAAGTCTTCAACGTTAGAAAAAAAATATCTATTATCTTTTACTACCATATTTTACTCCTTATTGTATTTTAGGAAGTGAAGAAATGTTTAAAACATCATCATAATCGCAGAATTTTCGCCTTCTATCTACGAAGTTGCCAGCTATAATGTTAGACTTTTCTGGATTATTTCTAGCAGATTTTGCAATATTTTCTATCTCAGATTTAGTATTTTCTGGAGATAAATATGAAACTTCTTCAATAAGTTTTTTCACGCGCTTATTTTCAGCTTCATCCGATGTTTTTAACCATGTTTCAGTTGCTAACTCATAAGCAAAATCATAATATCCATTCAATATAGCAGAGGTGAATAGCGTGTATATACACCTGTCATCCATTTTAGGTTTGTTTTTCAATGGTAGCGGGTCTTTAAAAAAGATAACATTGGCAAAAATTGAGCGTTCTGCGGTTACATGATTTCTCTTATCTATCAGCTTCTTAGATCTGCCATGCATAGAAACAAATCCATAAAACGAGAAGCCGCAATCTCTTAAAAGCATTTCAAGTTCTGCAAATAATTTTTGTCCAGAATAAAGCTCGCAAAATGAAACCTCGGCAATAATTGTATTTGTATTGTTTTTTATTGTATTTATAGAGCCTTTAAGAATTTCAAATTCGGTGCCTTGAGTATCAACTTTTATGAATTCACCATATCTCACGCCATCTTTTTTAGATTCAATAACTTTATCTAATGTAGTTGTTTTAAGTTTTGTACGACCAACTTCCTGCCACTTCTTCATGTTATATCTTTCAGTGAACTCTTTATTTGGTGGCAATAAAGATGTGTTGGTTGATTCGTTAACTATTACTAATTCCGCATCTCCTTCTTTATCGTAAAGTGCTATTGGTTCAATGACTATATTTGCCCAAGGTTCAGTAACCTCAGGAAGTTTTAAAAGCCTTTCACATTCTTCTAGATCAGGCTCAAAACCAAGCACAGATGTAAGTTTTGCAATGGGCTCTACTATTTCGTGAGCCCCACCTCTTGCGCCTATATCAATAAAGCTAAGTGGAGTTTCCAGTAAAGATTTCCCTGCTTTAGATTCAATAAAGTTTTTATTCTCTATCAATGAATTTAATTTATTTACTAACATTTTTTTAGATATCTTTTTTCCTGCTTAAATGATTTTGAAAACCATCTCTTAAATTTCATTCTTAGGCCATAATATAGATTTACACGTTTTTTTCCCGACATTTTTATTTTTCCGGCAACTGCAAGTGCTGTATCTTCAGCTAATAGTTTAAAATTATCCGTTTCCATTAGTTCAAGCACTGGAACACAATATTTAAACCATTTTTCGCTGTCGTACTGGTCTAGTACTGGATGAATTCTTCTTCTAAAGCTTATATGTTGTTTAGGCTTTAAACGATTATCTATACCATAATCTCTAAATAACAAATATTCAATCATATTGGTCCATATATCACACCCAGTTGTGTACCCTATGGTTGCGCTTGTCAACCAGCCTCTAGACCAAACTGGAAAACTATCAAGTTTGTGAGGGGTTTCCGCTAGGGATATTCTATGAAATTTGATCATTTTTCCAAGTCTTATCGTGCATGTTTTTATCTTCGCTGCCTTATAAGTTTGGTATATAATCCTATCCCATTCATTAGTATATAAATCCATGTCATCAGTGATTCCCCAGAAGAGCTCACTATTAAGATCTGCTATAGTAAAAAGGTCCATACAGGCTTTGTGAAGATCAGCAAAGCCAAGTCCTCTTGGAGTAACAATGTATTTTACTGTAACTGGCAGTGATTTTAGTTCATCAAAAACCTTTGCTGCATCATCGTCGTCGTCATCAAATTTTATAAGTATTTCCATTCTTTCGTGTGAACTTGCTTTTTCTACGAAATTCCTAAGAACATTCATAAGATCAGAATTTTCATTACCTTTAATTCTGCAACACATTATAAGGCTAACAAAAATGTCTTTGTTTTGATAATCTAATGGCTTATTTGAATTTAACTTAAACATTTAAACTTTGAATTCTAAAATTAAACGGGGGCTTATAGTTCTCAAGAAAATTATTAAAAGGCCTTACATCAACTGTACAGATTTTATTTAGCTCAACAGACTCTGATTTAATAAGATCAAGATAGAAAAATTCCTCTTCAAAAAATATATTTTTCAAGCCTGACCTGATTAGTTCTAGATATTTTAACATAAGGGTTATGTTATATTTATTAGGATATAACCTTATAGATTCCCATAATCTAAATAGATTCCCTTCCATGCTACCATCAATAATATTGCTTCCGCAGATTGGAACTTGAGGGATGTTTCTATCATAATACATAAAGGCCCAGTCTTGATAAATTATATCCTTTATAAGATCCCAGCTTTTAGCTATTTTTTCATTATCTAAAAGTTTTGAATCTTTATTTCTAGATGCAATTATCATGCAGCTTCTTGGGGCAAGGCCATATATGAATGGGCAGCGTCCAAATTCCGGGTCATATTCCCATTGTTTAATTTGCCAGTCACTGTCGAAAAACACAGAACCAAGGTTTTCAAATTCTCTTCCAGAGCCATTTCTCAATACGTCGTTCAATATTCTATTGTGCAAGAATGTGTTTTTTACAGAAAGTTTATTTTGTATTAAATCAGCCCAGTATAATACAGTCTTATTATCCATTTCTCCAAATGATTGACTGTTAAGCAAAAGGTCAAATTCTTTTCCTTCAAGATATTTAGCAAAAGGGCTTGGTACTAGCAATATTTCTGCTTTACTGTTCTTCACATCAGCTTCTGATGAAGCAATCTCTACTGAGCAATCAGGGAATGATTTTTTAAGGAATAGATATGAAAAGCACGTGCTTTGAGGAATATCTACAAGAGTTAATTTTGCGCTGGGATTTGTAAGTTTGAATGCTCGTGCCATGCCACCATAACCAGACCCTATTTCAAGATATTTAGGCGATGAACTTATTTTGATAAATTTGTTTATTTCAAGAAGGTAGGTTTGCCAGCGTACAAAGTCACTAGAAAGTCTTCTGCCATTTATATCAATAGTTGCTTCTTCAGGAAATATTTCGGATTCTTTTAGATTTTCTGGCCAACTCTCAATAGAAAATGATTGTTTTTTTAACCAGTTCAATGTCCATTCTATGAACTTACCCATAGATGTACTATGCATCTGAGCAAAATAAGAATAACAGTGATGTTTGAACGCATAAGATAGACATTCGGAAGAAGATTTTGAGTTGAAAATCACTTCATTAAGATAAACAAGATTGCTTTCCCAAATCTCGCCCAATGGATGGGCTTTAAAGAAGTCTGAATATTCTCTGCTATTAGATACTTGGCTAAGTTTTTCTCTAATATAGTTTAAATCGCTATCAGTTGATGAAATGCTTTCATCAATTCTGTTATCTGGTACGAATTTTCTAGAAAATATGCTCATAATTATGCTAATTAGTTTTTATATTTATGTAAAAATAAATATCTTTCAAAATTTTCAAATCTATCATTTATTCTGGCGGGTAAAAATAAAGTTATAAATGCCATTAAGTTTACCTATTGAAAGAAATTATAGAATATCTTGGTTCAAGTGCAAATTTTTCTACCGAGCTGATAAAGTGTGGAAACCTAAACACCCTGTGGTTTAATAAAACTGCTCTATTGAATTTTGGTAAAACTGAAGTAATAGAATTATCTGCCATTTCAGTATCTTGGCAAACATGAAGTATTCCGCCCCAATCCCAAACCCATCTTTTGTTAATATAATAAATAAGACCTACATCACCGGCGTAATCATCTATATGGGTTCTATAAAGGTCGCCTGGGTTCAGCCTGTAGCATCTTGTGTCATAAACAGTTAGGTTTATATCCAGAGCTTTAGAGATCAATGTTTTTATAACTTCATCATAGATCTTGTTGAACTCTTCAGATTTTTCTATGTTCTTAGACCTATCAAAGCTTGCAATATAATGTTCTGTCTCTCTAGGAAGACAATCTGCGCTAGTTTTAAAAACGTGGCTGTAATGGCGCTCTCTAACTTGATCTATTTTTTCCCAATCAGTTTCAGAAGTATAAATTTCGTTCAGGCGGTTTGCTACTTCAATAGGTAAAAAGTTGTCAAGAACAACATAGCCTTCTTTGTCATAGATTTCTCTTGCAGTCATTTTTTTGTTATCTTTAATTTCTACAATTTTCATATCTACTTTAATGAAGCTAATTTAAATTGATTGTTGTCAATTATGCGGGTAACTTAAAGTGCATTTGGTACATTCTTTTTAACCCTTCATCAAGCGTTATTTTTGGTTGCCACCCGAGTGCTTTTAGCTTTGAAGAATCAAGGCATTTGCGTGGTGCGCCATCTGGCTTTGATGTATCTTGAATAAGATCACCTTTATACCCAACTACAGCCGCAATTTTTTTAGCCAGATCGCCAATAGAAATCTCAGCCTGAGTACCAAGATTTATTATCTCAATATCATCATAATTCTGCATCAGGAATATTAGCGCTTCAGCAACATCATCAGTGTAAATAAACTCGCGCAGTGGTGTGCCGGTTCCCCAAAGTTCAACCTTTGGAAGGTTGTTAACTTTTGCTTCATGAAAGCGTTTCATCAATGCTGGTATAACATGCGATGCTTCGGGGCTAAAGTTATCACCAACACCATAAGCATTTGTTGGCATAGGAATTATAGTTCTAAGACCAAATTCACGCCTGTAACTTTGTGCCATTATGATACCATTTATTTTAGCAGCTGCATATGCAAGGTTAGTGGGTTCTATCTGGCCATTTAAAAACTCTGATTCTTTTACAGGCTGCGGGGCAAACTTAGGATAGGTACATGCTGAGCCGGGAAATAGTAGCTTTTTAACTTTTGCCTTATGCGCCGCCTCAAAAACGTTAGAATGCATTATTGTATTTTCATAAATAAATTTTGCAGGATAGGCGTTATTGGCATGAATACCACCCACAATAGCCGCAAGGTGAAATACATGATCTGGTTTTTCATTTATAAGATACCTCTCGGTCTCTTGCTGATTTCTTAAATCCACATCACTACGAGTTGGAAATAACGTATTGTTATAACCATGCTCTTTAAGGGCTCTTTTAAGCGCCGAGCCTATCATACCGGTGCTACCGGTTACCAATATTTTATCTTGTTTTTGCATGGTTTTGACTATATAGAGTGGCAGTTCATTATGGCAAGAGATAAAAACATAACAACCAGGTTTTTCAAGCAGATGCTTCTTATCAGAAGATTTGAAGAAAGAATCTGTGAAATATATCATACCGATGTGGTAAAAAGTCCGGTGCACCTTTCTATTGGGCAGGAAGCTGTGGCCGTTGGTGTATGCGAAGCTTTGAAGCCTGAAGATTTTGTTTCTAACACATATAGGTGCCACGCAACACATATTGCTAAAGGCGGTGATTTGAACAAAATGATGGCCGAGCTTTTCGGTAAGAAGGATGGCTGTGCTGGTGGTAAAGCTGGTAGTATGCACCTGGTTGAGATTGAAAAGGGCATTTTAGGTGCAAGCGCGGTTGTTGCAACAACCATTCCGGTTGCTGCTGGCTGGGGATTAGTTCTTAAACGCGAGAAAAAAGGCAATATCATAGTTTCATTCTTTGGTGATGGCGCAACTGAAGAAGGCGTTTTCAGCGAAACAATAAATTTTGCAGCATTACATAATTTACCAGTGTTATTTATTTTCGAGAATAATAGATTGTCAATTCACAATACATTAGAACGCAGGTGGGCACAAGATAACATATGTGAAAGAATTGAAACTTACGGCATTAAAACCTTCAAAGTAACCAGTGGCGATGTTTTTGAAATTCATGAAGCCACTCAAAAAGCTGCCGAATTAGTTAGAAACGGCAATGGCCCAGTATTCATGGAAGTATCAACCTACAGATACCGCGAGCATGTTGGCGTTACTGAAGATCTGAACGAAGATTATCGTAACATGGCTGAATATAAGAAGTGGAAAGACAGCGATCAGATAGATCTATTAGCAAAAGAACTTGGTGAGCTTGAAGTGGCAAGAATTGAAAAGGAAGTGAAGAAGCTTATTGATGATTCGATAGAATTTGCTGAAAAAAGCCCATTCCCTGGAGTTAACGAACTAATGAAAAATATATACGCATAAACATATTTAAAATATGCCAATGAAACTTAACATACCCGAAGCAAAAGAAAATAAACGCCTGCTGCGTTATATGGATGCAATTGCTGAAGGCACAGCGCAGGAAATGGAACGCGACCCTAAAGTGTTTCTATTCGGTTTAGATGTTGATGACCACAAAGCAATTTTAGGTTCTACTGCCGGGTTGGTTGAAAGATTCGGCCCTGAAAGATGTTTTGGTACGCCGCTTTCTGAAGATGCAATGACTGGCGTTGCAATAGGCGCTGCAATGGCAGGCTATCGCCCAATTCACGTTCATATCCGCATGGATTTTATGTTATTGGCCATGAATCAGCTGGTGAATATGGCAGCAAAAGCGCATTATATGTATAACGGGCAGGTGAAAGTTCCGCTGGTGATACGTACGCAAGTTGGCAGAAGCTGGGGGCAGGGAGCTCAGCACAGTCAGGCCCTACACTCATATTTCATGCACGTTCCTGGATTAAAAATAGTTGCTCCAAGCACAGCGTATGATGCAAAAGGAATTCTAGTTGCCGCAATTCGTGATGATAACCCGGTAATAATGATGGAACACCGCATGGTGTGCAATCTGGAATCTTATGTTCCGGAAGAATTATATACCGTTGAAATTGGTAAGGGCCGGGTGATTAAAAAAGGTGATGATATAACAATTGTAGCCATAAGCCACATGGTTGTTGAAAGCCTGCGCGCTAATGAGATACTTGAAGGTGCAGGTATAAACTCCGAAATTATTGACCCTATAACACTTAGGCCGTTAGATATAGACCTGATTGTTGAGTCGGTAAAAAAGACCGGCGCTTTATTGGTTGTTGATAACGGCTGGTTGAATTGTGGTGCAAGTTCAGAGATTCTTACGCAGGTTTTTGAAAGGTTGCCAAATGGTGTTAACGGCAAACCAATAAAATTCGCACGTATGGGTTATGCTGAAAGCACTTGCCCAACAACACGTTCACTGGAAGATCTGTTCTACCCTAACGCAAAAACCATCTCTAAAAAAGCTTTGGAAGTTCTAGGCAAACTTGAAAGTACAAAAATAGACTGGGAAAATGTTAAGGTAGTGCGCGCCGAGATTGATGCGTTCAAAGGGCCGTTTTAAATTTTTTACAATAAGGAATATATTAATTATGAGTAACTTCTTCAAAAATAAAAAAATTCTGGTAACTGGTGGTACTGGTTTAATTGGCAGGCCATTGGTAGAAATGCTTTTAAAACAAGGGGCTGATGTTACGGTTGCATCTCTGGATGACCCAAGCCGTTGCCCAGAGGGTGCAAAATTCAAAAAGCTAGATCTGCGCGATTTCAATAATTGTATGGAAGTTTGTAAGGGTATGGAAATTGTGTTCCAGCTTGCCGGCGTTAAAGGCAGCCCTGCCATGACAGCAAAACGCCCGGCATCTTTTTTGGTTCCAACTGTTACTTTCAGCTTCAACATGATGGAAGCTGCTCGCAGATGTAGCGTTGAAAGATTCCTGTTCACTAGCTCGGTTGGTGTTTATGAACCAGCAGATGTATTCTTTGAAGATTCAGTCTGGAAAACCTTCCCATCTCCTAACGATAGATTTGCCGGCTGGGCAAAACGCCTGTGCGAACTTCAGGCCGAGGCTTATAAAATTGAATATGGTTGGGATAAAATCTCTATCGTGCGACCTGCAAATGTTTATGGCCCTTATGATAACTTCGATCCTGAAAATGCGATGGTTATTCCTTCACTTATCCACCGTGCATTAAGCGGCGAAAACCCGCTAACAGTATGGGGCGATGGCTCTCCGATCCGTGATTTTATCCACGCGCGTGATTGCGCAAGAGGCATGATGCTAGCTGTTGAAAAAGGTGTGAATGAGCCAATCAATCTTGGCAGCGGTGAAGGTATAACAATTAAACAGGTTGCAGAAGCAGTTGCTAACAACGTTCCTGGGGGCCCACTTCCAATTGTTTGGGATACCACAAAACCAAAAGGCGATGCAAAACGCTTAATGAGCACGGCCCGTGCTGAAGGTTATGGCTTTAAATGCGAAATTGGCATTAACGAGGGCATAAAAGAAACTATAGATTGGTATATTAAAAATAAAGATAGTATATCGAACAGATATAATTCATTTACAGACCCTGTTAATGTTAAAAAAGCTGTATAAATTAATATAATATGAATAAAGTTGTTTTAATAACGGGTGCTTCTAAAGGCATCGGAATGGCCGCAGCAATATTATTTGCAGAGAAAGGTTTTGATGTTGTTGTTAACTATAACAACAGTAAAAAACAGGCAGATGAAGTGGTTGCGCAAATTAAGGCGCTTGGTAGAAATTCTGTAGCGATCAAGGCAGATGTTTCTAACGAAGCTGAAATTATAAAAATGTTTCAGGAAACTGAAAAAGAACTCGGCAAAATCTCCGTTCTTGTTAATAATGCTGCAATTTCAGCTGCCACTACTCAAGTTGAAAATATTACTTTCAATGAACTTGACAAAATGTTCAAAACCAACTGTTACAGCGGGTTTTTATGTGGTAGAGAAGCTATAAAGCACATGAAAGAAGCTGGCGGCTGCATAATAAATGTTACATCGGAAGCTGCAAAATTTGGCGGCAATAATATGGCTCATTATGCTGCTTCTAAGGCGGCAGTTAATACATTTACGGCTTCGTTAGCACGTGAAGTTGCTAAATACAATATCAGAGTCAACGCTGTAAGCCCTGGTGTGGTTGATACTGACGCCCAAGCTAATATAAATGAAGATCGTAGAAATTCTCTTTTAAATAGCCTGCCAATGGGAAGGATGGCAAAGCCTGAGGAAGTGGCAGATGTTATATATTATCTTGCTTCTGATAAGTCATCTTACATTAGCGGTTCTATTGTATCAGTTAATGGAGGCAGATAAAAAATGACAGAAGTAAATACCAATAAAATGACTAGGTTATCAATGATAAAAAGAATGGTCGTTGAGATAATACTTCCATATTGGTTCAAAATACTATTCTCAATTGGTTTGATGCTAGTTATAGCTTCAACAAATTCATTTCAGGCGCTTCTTATACAGCCAGCTGTAGATCAAACATTGTTTAATGTGGGCGATAGATCGGGCAATTATTTATACCAAATTCCAATATTGATCCTTGTTGTAACAATGTCTAAAGGCATAGCATCATACTATCAAATGGTTTTAGGTTCTAGCATTGTTAACCAGATGACAAACGACCTAAGATTAAAACTTTATAAAAAATATATAGACTCAGACATGGAGTTTTATAACAATAGCTCTTCCGCGGTTATGATGTCTAGCATGTATAATGATGTTCAGGGTATGATGAGCGGTATCAACCTTCTTATATCAGGTGTTTTCAAAAATCTTTTCTCTGTAGTATTCTTATTTGCAGTGATGCTTTATCAAAATACAACCCTTACATTAATATCCCTTATTGGCCTGCCTTTGGCGATTTACCCGATATATGCGGTTTATCGTAGGGTAGATAAATACATGAACATAACCCAGCAGCAGCTTGGAAATTTTACAGTGCTGATGGATGATTCTTTGCGTGGCGTTAAGGTTGTAAAATCTTATAACGCAGAAGAATATGAAATAGGCAGAATGAAAAAAACTTTGAACGAACTGTTTCAAAACATGTGGAAGATATCAAGAATATCAAACATTCCTGGGCCATTGAATGAAACCTTGATAGGTGTTGGTGTAGCTGCCGTTCTATTTTATGGAGGCTCTTCGGTTATTGATGGTAATACAACCCCTGGAAGCTTCTTCTCGTTCTTTACGGCATTGATGATGGCTTATAAGCCAATGAAGGCTGTTGGTGGTTTAAATATGCAGCTGCAAATGTGCCTGATATGCGCAAGAAGGGTTTTTACTCAGCTTGATAAAAAACCAAAGATTGTTGATAAGCCTGATGCAATTGAGCTAGACGCAATAACAGGAAATATAAAATTTAATGAAGTTAACTTTTCTTACACCGCAGATAAAGCCAGATCTGCTTTAAATGGTGTTAATATAAATATAGAAGCAGGAAAAACATACGCATTAGTAGGGCATTCAGGTGGAGGAAAGTCAACTATAATGAATTTACTTCTAAGGTTCTATGATGCTGATAGCGGTGCAATAACTGTTGATGGTTACGACATAAAAGATATTAAGTTAAAGTCTTTAAGGGGGCAGATATCATATGTTGGACAAGATGTTCAGTTATTTGATGATACTATCTTAGAAAATATAAAATATAGTAAGAGAGATGCAACTGAAGAAGATGTTGTAGAGGCTGCAAAGCTTGCAGAAGCTCACGAATTCATTGAAAAATCTCCTGCTGGTTATCAAACCCACATGGGACAAAATGGCCAAAGGTTTTCTGGCGGGCAAAGGCAAAGGATATCAATTGCGCGCGCAATCCTTAGAAATACGCCTATACTTCTTTTAGACGAGGCCACATCATCGCTAGACCCTGTATCAGAAAAACTTATTCAAAAAGCTATAACAAAGTTAATGCAAGGCAGAACAACTCTTGTAATAGCCCACAGGCTTTCAACGGTTATAAATGCTGATAAAATATTTGTATTAAATCATGGAAAAGTTGTTGAATCTGGAAATCATCAAGAGCTTCTTGCGTTAAACGGTGAGTACGCAATGCTTTATTCTAAGCAGTTTCAGGAATAGTAATTTATTTTAGTAGTATATGGAAAATATTATATATTCTGCTCAGCAAATGCCTGTGTTTCAAAATGTTACTTACGAAGATCAGGCGCATGCTATTAACTGCATCAAGGGTAATATCGAGCTGGTACAAAATACTGTTAATGGTCTGGTTTACAATAGATTGTTTGATCCAAGTTTAGTTAAATACGATAAAAATTACCAAAACGAGCAATCTTTAAGTAAGTTTTTTTTAAAACATTTGGAATCGGTTGAAAGAATTGTAAGTAAGCATTTAGGCAAAGATTCGCTCATAGAGATTGGCTGTGGTAAAGGATTTTTTCTTGAGATGCTACTATCTAAAGGTTTTGATATAGTAGGGTTTGACAAGGCTTACGAAGGTAATAATCCTAAAATAATAAAAGATTATTTTACTTCTAACTCAGGTTTTAAAGGAAAGGGATTGATATTAAGGCACGTGTTAGAGCATATACAAAATCCAGTAAAATTTTTAAATGATTTAAAAAACTATAATAATAATGAAGGGTTAGTATATATAGAGGTTCCGTGTTTAGATTGGATAATTAAAAATAAAGCATGGTTCGACATCTGCTATGAGCATGTAAATTATTTTAGACTAAGTGATTTAAAAAGTATGTTCGGTAGCGTAATAGACTGTGGAAGTTTTTTTGGAAATGGTCAGTATATTTATATTGTTGCGGATCTATCAAAATTAAAAAAAGATATTAAATACAATGAGGCTGTTAAATTTCCTGATGATTTTGCATCTAATTTACCAAAAACAAAAACCAAAGCTCTAGATGTGGTTTGGGGGGCTTCAACAAAGGGCGTAATATATAGCATTTTAGCAAGTAGACAGGGTTTTAAATTTAACTTTGTTATTGATATTAATCCTGTAAAACAGGGCAGGTATTTACCGGAGACGGGTCTGAAAGTTTTGTCTCCACAAAATCTTATAGATGATTATAAAGATAATGTTAATATTTACATTATGAATTCTAACTATTACGAAGAGATAGTTGAACTAACAAATAATAACTATAACTATATTGTGGTAGAAGAGAATAATTTATAAAATTTTATTATAATTAAAGAAAGCAAGATATATGTCAGCTTACGGCAAATTTAAGGAAGAGTGCAAGCAAGAGATTCAAAAACAAGGTGATCAAAAGATACTAAATGAAACAAGTATTGGTTGGATGAATGAAGTTAGTAAAACCAAATATTGTTATCACTTTGAGTGGCTTGGAAGGCCAATAATACAATACCCGCAGGATATTGTTGCGATGCAAGAACTGATATTTAAGGTTCAGCCAGATCTTATAATTGAAACGGGCATAGCTCATGGTGGCTCTTTAATATTTTCAGCCTCAATGCTAGAGTTAAATGCTATTTGCGGTGGCCCTAAAGACGCGGAAGTGCTGGCGGTAGATATAGATATTAGGCCGCATAATCGTGAGGCGATAGAAGCTCATCCTATGAGCAAGCGTATAACGATGATTCAGGGTTCAAGCATAGCGCCGGAAATAGTTGCACAGGTTAAAGAAAAAGCAAAAGGTAAAAAGAAAATAATGATTTGCCTTGATAGTAACCACACACATGAACATGTTCTTGAAGAGCTTAAGGCATATGCACCAATAACTTCTATAGGAAGTTATTGCGTAGTGTTTGATACAATAGTTGAGGACCAACCTGAGGGAACATACCCAGATAGGCCATGGGGACCAGGTAATAACCCCAAAACAGCCGTATGGGAGTACTTAAAGGCCAATAATGGTTTTGTTATAGATAAAGAAATGAATAACAAATTGTTAATTACAGTAAGTCCTGATGGTTATTTAAGAAGAGAAAAATAATGGATTGTAAATTCACAATATTTATTCCTACAAAAGATAGGGCTGACACTCTTGAATATACTTTAAAAACTATCTTAAGTCAGCCTGATGAAGATATCCAAGTTATAGTTAGTGACAACTTTAGTGGCCCGGCGGTAAAGAATTTAATTGATTCAATAAAAGATAAGCGACTTGAATACATAAGAACAAGCCGCTCTATGGGGATGTCGGAACATTGGGATTTTGCCCTTGAGCATGCAAAAGGTGAATGGGTAACTTTCGTGGGGGATGATGATGGTTTGATTCCTGGTGCGATATCTAAGTTAAAAGAAATTATTGAAGAGAACAAAGATATTAGGGCAATTACATGTGTGAATTCTTGGTATAGGTGGCCAAACGAAAATGACAATTACGGAAAGCTAAGTGTAAACGGAAGCAAAGGCTACGAGGTGCGTGATTGTAAAAAATTTATGCACAAGGCTCTATTGGGTTTGCCTGTAAGCCAGCCAACAATATATACTGGCGGTTTTGTAAGACTTGATTTGGTAAATGAAATAAAAGCAAAGAGTCCGGCAAATAAGTTTTTTAACTCCATAACCGCAGATTACTACTCAGGAATGGCCATATGCTCTGTTGAGGATAAATATATTTATATCTGGGAGCCTTTTTGTATAGCAGGAACATCTAAGCATAGCACTGGCTTTCAACATAAAAAGATATCTTCTGAAGATAGAAAAAAAATGGGTTTTTATAAAGATTGTAACATTAAGTTTAATCATGTTCTTGGTGAGGCGGTTAATGCGAGTGTGGGCTCGATGCAGATATATTTATATGAAGCTTACTTGCAATCAGCTCACTTAAGAAACTATGATTTAGGCATAAATCTTGAGCAGCAGTTAATAATAAGCATTTCACAATCAAGTAAAAAAATAAGGAAAGACCTTATTGAATATGTAAAAACTGTTGCAGATGCTAACAACCTAGATTTTAATAAAATACTAAGATCAGCAAATTTAAGAAGGCCACTTTACAAAGCTAGAAAGCGTACTTTAAAAATACTTAGAAGCCTTGGTTGTGGGAAAATACCTACAAAAATGTATAAAAGCGAAGAGCTAAAAACCGTTTATGACGCAGCCATAAAAATAGAAGCAGTTTTAAAAAGCTAAGCTTTTATTTTTCCTGAGTAGCAGTGATAAGGCTCTGGCTTTCTCTTCTTTTTGAAAACAACCATGCTATCATAAAAACTTATAGAGTTTGTGGTCCTTGTAAATTCAGGTGCTTCTACATTGCCTTCACGCTCTTTATGAGGCTTAGAAAACCTTAGCATTGCAGGGGCTTCATTAAAGTGCCATGCGTGTAGTTTATCTACCAGCTTCTTTGAGTAATCTATGAAACTTATTCTTGTGCCACGTTGGTATTTAGGCCAAAAGTTTGTATGTGTATCTTCAACAAAATAAACACCATCTTCTTTAACATGCGGGTATAATTCTTCAAAAGATGTTATTTGCTGCAACGAGGAATGTCCGCCATCATCAATAACAATATCAAGCTTTGGCAGCTTGCTTACGAGCTCTCTCAAAAATTTCCTATCCGACTGGTCGCCAATGAAAACTTTTATATTATCTTCTTCAAAGTTTACGCATTCAGGGTTTATATCAACCCCATATATTTTTGCCTTAGGGCCAAAATATTTTTTCCACATTTGTAAAGAGCCGCCTCTATGGATGCCTATTTCAAGGATGTGTATCTCTTCCTTGTTTTTGTATTCCTTAAGATAATTCTCATATATTTCAAAGTAATGAACCCATTTGGTATATAACCTGCCCTGGTGTTCCTTGAAGATATTAAACAGTTCAGAGTTGTTGTGGCTGCCTTCAAAATTGACAAGCATGTGAGGGTTTTCTGGTGTTTTATTTCTGAATTTCTTTTTTCGTTTGAACATATAGTACCTCTTTATTATTAATATTTCGTTATGGGCCAGATGTATTCTGAAACCTTATCGTTCAGAGTAGACTCTAATATGTATCGCGCTACTAGTCTTTCATTCAAATGTTTGTGAGATTTTTCGTAGCCCGCAGTAGCAATTTTTCTGCGTTCAGTATCGTTATTTTTATAATAAGTTAGTTTATCCAGCAGCTCTTCTTTGCCTTTAAAGAAAACGGCTTCCTTATTTTCTTCAAACATTTCTTCCAGGCTGTTATCACGCGTGGTTAACACCAGCAAACCGCTACCCATATATTGCGCGATGCGGTCAGAAGAGTATAGGTATAATTCTTCAGGGCGTGCGTAATCAATGCCGCCCAGCTCGCCCACAACGCTAATGTTCAGGCCCATTTTGCAATCGGCTATGCGTTTGTAATAATCGGCGTTCATTAATGTTGGTGCGCCGTTCATACCATAATATTTTATTTTCACTTTGCCGCTTTCTTCAATGAATAACGGATAGCCAATGCGTGGGTCATTCAGGTTTGTTGTTTTAGTTGGCCGCAGCGCCCAGAAAACATCATTCGGCTGGTTGCTATTCTCGTGGCATTTCGGCCAATCGATAGATGGATCTACCGGGTTAGGGGTAAACGCAACAAAGCCATTCTTATTATTGAACCGCGCAAGTTCCTTGCCTGCGGTAGTAATAAAAGTGCCATCAACCACATTCAGCTTACTGCGTATCATTGCCATGTTATGTTCCCGGAAGATAGGATCAACATTGAACTGCACAACCTTAACGCCCGGTAATATCTTTTTCGCCTCCGCAACTGTTTTGGCCTTTATAATATCGGCGTGGCACAGAACAATGAACTCGGGTTGAAAGTTCCGGCAAACATCAAGAAGATAATTATTGCAGAACTTCTCGCCCATTGCCTTGAAGCCGAATGGGTTGCTGCTGCGCGCAACATCTCTGTCGCTAAGAAAATAAACATTGTGGCCGTTCCGAACAAAGCCGTTGTAAAGCTTCATGGCGTGGTCGTAATAACGGCCGCCACGGTGTTTCAAATTAGCATTTCCAACCAGTAAAATTCTCATAATAAATGCTTATATTGCAATTTGTTGTAATGCAATATAATCTTAAATCATGGATACGGAATTTAAGAAATACATAGCCAGAAAAATAGATTGCTCGGCGTTTTTGAATAATGCCGAAAGGCTAGCAATATTCTGCCATTTTGATGCTGATAATATAATTTCTGAATACATAGCACATTATTTAACTGAACTTAAGAATGCTGGATGTGATGTTGTGTTCTTTACCAACAGCCATGTATCTGACGAGCAGGTTTCAAAAATTAAAAACTCGGTTAACCAGATAATAATTCGCCAGAATGTGGGTTATGATTTCGGCGCATATTTTACCGGCTATGTTGAACACCGTGATAAACTATCGAATTATAAGAACGTTCTATTCATTAATGATAGCGTTTTTGGGCCATTTTACGGCCTTTCTAAAGTGTTCGATAAAATGTCTGCCCAAAATCTGGATATGTGGGGAATTTCAGATGCGTTCCACAAGCACTATCATATACAATCATATTTCTGGGCGTTCAAAACTTCAGGCGCCGTTCTTGCTGTGCTTGACGAAGAAGCAAAAAATTACGATTTCAACTTACCTAAAAAAGATGTTGTTGGTAAGTATGAAGAAGGCATTACCGCTAAAATGCTAAAGGCGGAACTTAAGCTTGGCGTATTATGTTCAAATGCTGAAGCGATAGATTTTGAAATGAACCAGAATGATGATAAAACACTGAAAAGCCTGAAGGCTGATATGGTTCGCATAGCAAAAAGCAAGCAAAGCTTCGTGAAGAAAATAAAGGCTTTGTTCTCGGTTAAAACTAACAGAGATTGTAATTTTGTGGTGCCAGATGCCAATGCCTACCTAACAGGTATCAACAGCTGTTGGTACAGTATGATAAAATACTTTGAATGCCCGTTCATTAAGGTTTCGCTGCTTAAAAGCCCACAAAATTTTCGCTATCACGGCTTTATTTATATTAGCCTTATAAAACAGCAATATCCGCTATATAACTGGACTTTAATTGAAAATCATTTAAACAGGCTAAAGAAAATAAACAATTAGATATATGAAAGGTATAATACTCGCAGGTGGTTCGGGCACAAGGCTTCAGCCGATGACAAACGCAATATCGAAGCAGGTTCTGCCTGTTTACGATAAGCCGATGATATTCTATCCGCTTTCTGTGTTAATGAATTTTGGCATGCGCGAAATTCTTATTATCTCAACTCCGCGTGATCTTCCTATAATTGAACAGTTCCTGGGTGATGGCTCTCACTTAGGTATAAAACTTTCGTATAAGGCGCAGCAGGCCCCGAAAGGTATCGCTGAAGCGTTTATTCTGGGCAAGGAATTTATCGGAAATGATACAGTATGCTTAATTTTGGGTGATAACATCTTCCACGGTTCAGAACTTTCGGAAGAAAATCTTAGCCCGCAAATTTCAAAGGCGCTTACAGCTAACAGTGGTGCAAGCGTTGTTGCATATCGTGTTAGTGACCCAGAGCGTTACGGTGTGGTAGAGCTTTCCAAAGATGGCAAAACAGCAATTTCGATTGAAGAAAAACCAAAACAGCCAAAATCTAACTGGGCGGTAACAGGTTTATATTTCTACGATAACGATGTTGTAAAAATTTCCGAAAATTTAAAACCTTCCGCACGTGGTGAGCTTGAAATTACTGATGTGAACAAAGCTTACCTTGAAAAAGGCAAGTTAAACGTAATTAAAATGGGTCGTGGTTTTGCGTGGTTAGATGCAGGCACGCCAGATGCGCTGCTCGATTCTGCACAGTTCGTACAAACGGTGGAGCATCGCCAGGGAATTAAAATTGCGTGCATTGAAGAAATTGCTCTGCGCCGTGGCTTTGTTGATGCGCAAAAATACAAAAAACTGATGGAAACTTATAGCCCATCATCCAGCTATTATAAGTATCTGGAAACTGTTCTGAGTGAGATCTAATGAAAAAGATCCTCATAATAGGTAAGGGCGGGCAGGTTTCTGAAAACCTTATAGCGCTGCTATCGAAGAAGGAAGATTACGAATTCCTTGCGATAGGTCAGGCCGAGATAGATCTTTCCCACCCGCAGGAAGTGTACCCGAAGCTGAAGGCGCTTGAATTCAAGCCAGATGTAATAATAAACGCTGCGGCATACACAGCGGTAGATCTTGCCGAAGATGAGCAGGAAAAATGCGATAATATAAACCACCTTTCAGTTATTGAAATTGCAAGATACGCCACAAAAATTCAGGCGCTGCTTATACATTATTCTACCGATTATGTTTATGATGGTTCCGGTAATAAGCCGTTTGAAGAGGGTAATGTAATAGAACTGAAGCCGCTTAATCACTACGGAAAAACCAAGCTTGCGGGTGAAAAAGAAGTGCTAACCTCGGGCTGCAGGTGTTTGGTTCTGCGCACTAGTTGGGTGTATAACCATGTTGGTAAAAACTTTGTTCTTACAATGTTAAAGCTAGCGGCCGAGCGCGAAGAACTGAAAGTTGTTTCCGACCAGATAGGTAGCCCAACTTATGCTTACGATATTGCCGACATAACAATTCAAATGATATCTCAGGATAAAAAACGTTATGGCATATACCACATAGTGCCGGAAAAGAACATATCGTGGTACGATTTTGCCAGTTTAATAGTTAAAAAAGCCCATGAACTTAGTTTTCCTGTAATGGTAAAGAATGTATTGCCAATTTACACTTCCGAATACCCAACCAAGGCGAAAAGGCCTTATAACTCACGTCTTTCAACGGCCAAGCTGAAGAAAGATTTTGGCCTGCAATTCCCAGATATCGAGGAATCGCTGACCAATTGCCTAAAGCGCATACGAGACAATAATTAGTATTTGAGAATTTTCCCCAATCTTGTATTACTGTGAACTGTGAACTAACAACCGAGGACTGTACTTATGCCAATAGAAATTACAATGCCTGCACTTTCTCCAACCATGACAGAAGGTAACCTTGCAAAATGGGTTAAGAAAGAGGGTGATAAAATTAAAGCCGGGCAGGTGATAGCCGAGATAGAAACCGATAAAGCAACCATGGAAGTTGAAGCGGTGGAAGAAGGCACGCTTGGTAAAATAGTTATTCCAGCGGGAACAAAAGGCGTGTTGGTAAATTCAGTTATTGCGCTACTTCTGGAAGATGGCGAAGATAAAAAAGTTCTGGCAAGTTACGTTGTTAAACAGCCGGAAGTTCCTAAGGCTACGGCTAATGAAAATAAATCTAAGGCTCCAACAGCGGCTCCTAAAATGGCACCAAAAGCACCTGCTGCTGCGCCTGTTATGGCTGCTCCGGTTTCCGCACCTTCTGCACCAATTCAAAAGCCGGCTGATGTTAAAATATCTCCACTAGCACTGAAAGTTGCAAGCATGGCTCAGGTGAACCTACAAGCTTTAAAAGGCACTGGCCCTAAAGGCCGCATAGTTAAGGCTGATGTGGAAGATTACATTAAACGTGGTGGCAACGCTACTAATGCGGTTACTCGTAATCCGGTGGAAATGGTTTCTATCGAGAACAACAACATTAAACAAATTACTGCAAAACGCCTACTTGAATCTAAGCAAACTGTTCCGCACTTCTACCTTTCTATCGATTGCGATGTTACAGATTTAAATCAGGCGCGCGCACATGTTAACGAACTTTCGGAAGGTAAATATAAAGTATCTGTTAACGATATGATAATTAAAGCTGTGGCGTTAGCGCTGAAGAGCGTGCCTGCTGCAAACGCAAGCTGGTACGATGATGCTATTGTGCGTTACAACAACATCGATATATCGGTAGCAGTTGCAACGCCAGATGGCCTTATAACGCCAATCGTGTTCAATGCTGATCAAAAATCTATCCCGCAAATTTCAAACGAAATGAAAGAGCTGGCGAAACTTGCACGTGAAAATAAACTTAAACCTGCGCAGTTCCAGGGTGGTGGCTTTAGCGTTTCAAACCTTGGTATGTATGGCATTAAACAGTTCAACGCTATAATCAACCCGCCGCAAAGCTGCATACTTGCTGTTGGCGCGGGCGAAGATAAAATTGTGGTGAAGAACGGTAATATAGAAGTTGCAAATATAATGAACGTTACACTTTCAGTAGATCATCGCTCGGTAGATGGCGCTGTAGGTGCAGAATTCTTGGCTGCGTTCAAAAAGTTCATCGAAAACCCAGTAACGCTTTTTGTATAAAGGAAAATATGTTTGCAGTAATTCATTTCGTAATAATAGGAATAATAATTTTCCTGTTATATCATTTTAACCTTCTTTAGGCCGGTAGTATGTCTGAAGTAAAATCATTTGATGTAGTAGTAATTGGTGGTGGGCCGGGTGGTTACGTTGCCGCAATTCGTGCAAGCCAGCTAGGTTATAAAACCGCTGTGGTGGAAAAAGAACATATGGGTGGCATCTGCCTTAACTGGGGCTGTATACCTACCAAAGCGTTGCTTCGCAGCTCGGAACTTTATCACCTTATGCAGCATTCTGAACAGTTCGGAATTACTGCAACCGGCCTGAAGTTCGATTTCAAAAAAGTTATCCAGCGCTCGCGTGATGTATCTGCAAAGCTTACACAGGGCGTGCAGTTTCTAATGAAGAAGAACAAGATTGAAGTTATTATGGGTTACGGCAAACTGAACGGCGCTGGCAAAATTGCTGTGCGTGAAAGTGCAGACCGTGATTCTAAAAAAGTGGCTGATATTGAAGCTCGCCACATAATATTCGCAACTGGTGCAAGGCCACGTGTTCTGCCAGGGCTAGAGCATGATGAAAAGCTGGTGTGGAGCTATAAAAAAGCCATGACCCCAGATGAAATGCCAAAAAGCCTGTTGGTAATTGGCTCGGGTGCTATTGGTATCGAGTTCGCAAGTTTCTATAAAAACCTTGGCGCGGAAGTTACCGTGGTGGAAGTTATGGATAGGGTTTTACCGGTTGAAGATGCCGAAATTTCCAAAATAGCGCAGAAGGCCTTTGAAAAGCAGGGTATGAAAATTAAAACAAGCACAACAGTTGCGGCGCTTAAAAAGGGCGCTAACGATGTTACCGCAACCCTTAAGGCCAAAGATGGTAGCACCGAAGAACTTAAGGTAGATAGAGTAATTGCGGCGGTTGGCGTTGTAGGTAATACTGAAAACTTAGGCCTTGAAGGCACTCGCGTAAAAATAGAGCGCAACCAGATAATTACTGATGAATTTTCCGCCACTGATGAAAAAGGCATATATGCGATAGGGGATGTAGCATCTGCTCCGTGGCTTGCGCACAAGGCTTCACACGAAGGCGTAATATGTGTTGAAAAGATAGCGTATGATGAAGGCGTGCTAGACCATAAACCGCACGCAATGGTTAAATCGAACATTCCGGGTTGTACATATTGCTTCCCTCAGGTGGCATCTGTTGGCCTTACCGAAGCTAAGGCGAAAGAGGCTGGTTATAACCTTCGCATTGGCCGTTTCCCGCTTTCTGCTAACGGTAAAGCAATAGCTCTGGGTGAAACTGATGGTTTGGTTAAAACCATATTCAATGCCGATACGGGTGAACTTCTGGGCGCGCACCTTATAGGCGCGGAAGTTACTGAAATGATTCAAGGTTATGTTATCGGCAAAACCGCCGAGCTGACAGAAGATGAATTTATGCACACAATATTCCCGCATCCAACCATATCAGAAAGCATGCACGAAAGCGTGCTCGATTCGGTTAAAAAGGCGCTGCATATTTAGCTTGCAATTCCCGTAAAAATGGCTATAAACAGCCATCAATTCGAAGGGGAAGGGTTATGAATTTCAGAACATTAGAAAAAATATTAGCTGTTGGTTTAGGTGTATATTTCCTTGGTAAAGGTATGACACTAGGCCTTATATTTGTATGCGCGGTTGAGATATTCTTTACGCTTGCGCGCCTTGAAGGCACTAAAAACAGCAAGTAATGGCTTTAACCCCATTCCAGATAAAAGTTTACAAAGAGCTTCTAAAAATCCCTGCGGGCGAGGTTCGCACTTACAAACAAATAGCTAAAGCTATCGGTAAGCCAAAAGCGGCGAGGGCGGTTGGTAATGCGTGCAACAAAAACCCGTATGCGCCTATTGTACCGTGCCATCGTGTGGTAGGTTCTAACGGCAGTTTAACGGGCTATGCTTACGGTATTAATTACAAGAAAAAGATACTAGAGCTAGAGGCGCAAAATAAATCTACCAAAAAGGTAATTGCGGAACTGGAAGCGAAGCTGAAGACAAAATTCGTTACAAAACTTCCGAAAGAGTTACTTTCCTAACTTCCCTGCGAAGGCAGGAATCCATCGCTCCAAAAGCTTAATTCATATTTGTGTAATAATGGATCCCGGATATTTGCTATGCAAATTCCGGGAAGTTAAGTAGAGTTACCGGCAGATTTAAGCTAAATTCTGTCCACCCTTTTCTGGTGTACCTTTATTATTTGCCGTTCCCTTTCCAGTGCCCATTAGCGCGAATACTTCTTCTTCCACTTGTTTTGCGGTAGCGTTAGCTTTTACAACACCGGCATCAACCTTTGGTCCCGCAACCTGAGTTGCTTTTGCCAGTAATTCAGCCGACACATCGGAATCAGTCACTTTAAATTTAGCTATAGCGGATACTATAAGGTTCTTATCAGTGCCTTCAGGTAGCAGCCCTGCTATTTCCATAGCTGATATCTCACCACGTCCTGCTGCTGCCAGAGCAACCCTTACAGCATGTTCTATCTGGTTCATATTAGCTTTTGCAGAGGCTGTCCTTGGTTCTTGTTCCCCAAGAACATTATCTATTATTTCTGCTACATCAACACCATCGGCCACAGCTTTGGAAATTATATCCAGAGATTCGTCAAGATTAAGCTTGTTTTGCACTTCAGGGGTTATTTTTGTATTGCCCATATTTATCTCCATTATAGTTAGTAAAGTTTATAAACATTGCTTAACATTATAACACGTATAGCGTTTCAACCCAAGAAAAAACGACTTTGTGTTAACCTTTCGTTAACCTTTTCTGATAAAATAAAACACTGAAATTATGGCGGAAATCAGCCATGTATAAAATGAGTGGGTTATTTGTAGTTATTACTGGTGATTACCAGCAGAATTCTTCTATTAAATACGTAGGCTTTTGGTTTTCTTTTTTCATAAGCTCATGCATTTTGTTTTCGTCTAACTTGCCATTAACATATACATCGCGCTTGTGAATGCCGCCTATAACAAACAGGCCTCCTGCGCCAAGCATGTTTGCACCGGCAATATCGGTGTGTAGAGAATCGCCAATGCACAGAATTCTTTTGGTATCTTTTGTGCCAAAAAATTCCAGACATTCATCGTAAGCGTTCTTGTGCGGCTTGCCGAAATATATCGCCTGGCCACTATTCTTGGAATAGTAATCGCCCATTAAACCAGAGCATATCTGTTCTTCGCCGGTTTGTTTCACCACAAGCTTATCGGGGTTTGCCACCAGAAGCTTTAGCTTGTAGTTTAGGCATTCATCTAGCTGGTGTTTCTTCTCTTCAAAGGTAGAGCCAAAGCCTTCAAAGCCAGTTGCTACCGCAAAATCAGCCTCTGATGCATTATGTACCTGGGCTAAACCAAGGCCATCAAGCAGGTGCAGATCTTTTTGCGGGCCAATATAATAATATTTTTTACCAAGTTCTGGGTGCGCCTTAACATAATGGTAAGTTACTTCACCCGATGTAAGCAGCAGATGGTACAAATCTGGCGTGAAGCCAAGATTTTCCAAAGTTTCTTTTGCTTTGCTGGCGCGGCGAGGGGCGTTAGAAAGCAGAATTATTTTTTTGCCTGCCTTTTCCAGATTGGCCAATGCGTTCTTTGCGCCCTTGTATGGTTCGTGTCCATCGTGCAGAACTCCCCACAGGTCGATTATGTAATAATCGTAGTTGTTAGAAATTTCTGATAGTCTGTTAATGAATTTCATCAGTGAAACTAAAACCTAATTATAGCGCTGCCCCAGGTTAGGCCGCCGCCAATAGCCTGAATTGCAAGTATATCGCCCTGTTTTATTTTGCCTTGCTGAACCGCAACATCTAAAGCAAGTGGAATAGATGCCGCTGAAGTATTGCCATGATACGCAACCGTAGAAATTAATTTTTCCATAGGAAGACCAAGGCGTTTAACTGTTGCTTCCAGAATTCTTTGGTTGGCCTGGTGAGGTATTATCCAATCTATCTGCTCAGCGGTTATATTTGCTTTTTCCATACTTTCATTTGTGGTTTCAGCAAGCTTAATTACAGCGTGCTTGAAAACCTCTTGGCCGGCCATGCGCAAAAAGCCTGCTTTTTGGGTGCTGCTTACGCCGCCATCAGTGTATAGAATTTCTTTGGTGGAATTATCAGAGTGAAGCGAGAAAGATAAAATTCCGCGATCAGTATTTTCAGTAGCGCTTAGTACAACAGCGCCTGCGCCATCACCGAACAGAATGCATGTGCCTCTGTCGGTCCAGTCGATAATGCGTGAAATAGTTTCAGCGCCTATAACCAGTGCGTTCTTGAAGTTGCCGCTTTTCAGCAGGCCATCAGCAACTGAAAGCGCGTAAACAAAACCTGTGCAAACCGCCTGAACATCGAAGGCCGCGCAATTTTTAATACCAAGTTTTTGCTGCACCATTACCGCTGTAGAAGGAAATGTATTATCTGGCGTGGTGGTGGCAACAACGATAAGATCTATATCTGCCATTTTCAGGCCAGAGCGGAATATGGCTTTTTCTGCGGCTTTGGTGGCAAGATCAGATGTTAATTCGCCTTCAGCGGCAATTCTTCGTTCAATTATTCCGGTGCGTTCAACTATCCATTCACCATTTGTCGCAACCATTTTTTCCAGATCGGCGTTGGTAAGTACCTTGCTCGGTAAAAAAGCCCCAACACCTGTAATTACGCTTCTGATCATTGTTATGCGTCCAAATCTATCTCAATATCGCCTTCGTCATCTTCAACTACGTGTCCGGAAGATATCATTTCGCGGGTGATATGTTCGTTAATATTATTTCTGGCAAGTTTATAGGCAACTTTTATTGCGTTAGCAAAACCAATTTCATCAGTGCTGCCGTGACTTTTTATTACAATGCCGTTCAAACCAAGCAACATAGCGCCGTTGTAAAGCCTTGGGTCCATTCTTTTTTTAACTCTTCTGAAAGCGGGGATGGCAAATATTGCGGCTATCATGCCAAATATATCAGCCTTTAATTCTTTCTTTAATGTTTTGGTGTAAAGTTTTGCTAAACCTTCAATAGATTTAAGCGCGATATTTCCAGAAAAACCATCAGCCACAACTACATCTACGGTGCCTAATGAAATATCGTCACCTTCAATGAAGCCATGCAAGTTAAGGTCGATGCCGCTTTCTTGTAGTAGAGAAAGCGCAGCTTTAACGGTTTCGCTGCCTTTGTTCTTTTCGGTACCAACATTCAGAAGGCCAATTTTAGGATTTTGAATATTAAGTACAGCGCGTGCGAAAGCGTTTCCCATTACCGCGAACTCGAAAAGATTTTCTGCATCGCAGCTAACGTTTGCGCCTAAATCAAGCATTGCGCAGAAACCTTTTTCATTTGGAAGTATTCCGCCGATCGCCGGCCTGTCTATTCCGGGAAGAGTTCTAAGCACAAGTTTGGCTATTGCCATTAAAGCACCGGTATTACCGGAAGAAACTATAGCGCTGGCTTCTCCTGCCTTGATAGAGTGAATTGCCATATACATACTGGAATTCTTGCCTCTTCTAAGAGCGTTAGAGGGCTTTTCGTCGTTATCGATAACATCTTCAGCGTGAACGAAGGTATAGTTACCTTCCAGATTGCTATAATTAGATATTATCTTCTGAACTTTATTCTTATTGCCGTAGATCCTGAATTTCAGGGTAGGTATCTCATCAAGTGCAAGGCTTGCGCCTTTAATAACAGATTCAGGTGCGTTATCGCCACCCATGGCATCTAGCGCCACAATTATTGTGTGTTTACTGTCAGTAGTGGAACTAGCAAAAGTATTTTCAACTGCTGACATTTAAATATTGCTTTGATAAGTGAAGGAAAAACACCAGCACGTGCGCCAGTGCTACTTAAAATTATTCGCCAGCTGCTGCCGTGCGATCTCTTTTAGTGATAACCTGTCTGCCTCTGTAATATCCATCAGGAGATATGTGATGAGGAAGTGAGCTTTCGCCGGTAGTTTGGTTTTCCACTACGTTCTGACCAGAAAGCGCATGGTGAGACCTTCTCATATTCCTTCTTGAAGGGGATGTTTTCTTCTTAGGTACTGCCATTATAATTCTCCAAAAAATTACTTGTAAAATAAAACTTTATAGTCTTATATTCCCAAAAATTGCTCTTATTAAAATATGAGAGCTTAATAAATCAAGTTGAACCTAAAATCTAGTAAAAAATGAAAAACCTAGGCAGAAACTTACTTACACTAGCATTTACAGGCATTTTGCCGGTAATTATGGCTTCGTGCACTAACGATATTGAAAACAGGGGCTATGTCAGCAAATTCTCTGATTTTTCCAAAATAAAAGCCGGAGTATCAACAAAATATGATGTAATTCAAGAGCTTGGCTCGCCAACCACTACTTCTCTTTATGGCGATGAAACCTGGTACTACATAGGTAAAGAACAAACCAAGGAAACATTCTTCAGGCCAGAAACAAAAAGCTACGATGGTTATGCTATAACCTTTAGTGGTGATGTGGTTAAATCTATCAATAAAAAAGACCAAACCGCGTTAAAAGATGTTGATGTATCTGATGATTTCACTAAAACATCAGGCAATGCAGTAACGGTATGGCAGCAACTATTCGGTAATCTTGGTAAGTTCGATCCTGCTTCTAAGCAGGGTGTTCAAACGGGTGTTACACCTGGTGGTCAGGGGAAAAGGCGCTACTAATTAAAAACAACAAAAAGCTAGGTTAACATGGAATCAGCAGCAGCAAAAGCAAAGTACATTCGTTATTACGATTCACGCGAATATTTTTTCACATCGGAATCAGTTTCGGCTGGTCACCCGGATAAAGTATGTGATCAGATATCTGATGCTATTCTTGATGCTTTCCTTGCGGAAGACCCATACTCGCGCGTTGCGGTGGAAACACTGGTAACCAGCGATACAGTAGTTGTGGCCGGTGAATATCGTGGCCCGGATAAGATAAGGGACCAGATAGATAGCATTATTCGTAAGCAAATTAAAGAAATAGGATACGAGCATGAAGGTTTTAACTGGAGGAACGTTAATATAAATAACCACCTTCACCCACAATCTGCTGAAATAGCGCAAGGCGTTGATAACAAAGATCCTAAATTGGAAGGTGCTGGTGATCAGGGTATAATGTTTGGTTATGCCTGCCGCGAAACTGAAGACCTTATGCCGGCAGCCATATATTACTCTCATAAAATCCTTCGTTTGATATTTGAAGATATTAAAGCCGGTAAACTTAAAGGTTTGGGGCCTGATGCTAAATCTCAGGTTTCGCTTAAATATCGTGGCAGTGATCCTATCGGTATTAATAACCTGGTTGTTTCTATCCAGCACACGAAAGATTTAAGCCAGAAGCAGATACGAGATATAATTCGTCCGTACATCGCAAAAACTTTCCCGGAAGGCTGGGGTGTTTCTGAAGAAGATTTCTATGTTAATCCAACAGGCAGCTTCATTGTAGGTGGCCCTCAGTCTGATACAGGTTTAACAGGTCGTAAAATTATTGTTGATACTTACGGCGGTTCATCTCCGCATGGTGGTGGCGCATTCTCTGGCAAAGACCCAACCAAGGTTGATAGGTCTGCGGCGTATGTAGCTAGA
>CAZLZP010000011.1:0-30965 GCA_964564045.1 uncultured Rickettsiales bacterium | reverse complement strand
TGGGCCTTGTTCACCATAGGCTGCCCTTCTTCGCTTAGCCATCCTTCCGGATTTCCGGTTATGGCGCTTGAAAGGAATACAAGCTGGCGCGCATACGCGGCTTTATCATCAGGGTGCGGAAAGAACCTGTGGATATTAGGCGCAAATGCCTGCGATGAATTCAATGTACGTAAAAGATTCTGTAGCGGAGATTCGGTAGATTCCAGGTTAAGCCTTAGCGCTTGTATGTTAGTTGGGTTAAGGCCTAAGATATTTTGCTGTGTTTGTTGGGTTTGGGTTGCCTGCCCCTGAATAGTGAAGTTTATTGTTGAACCATTTGGTACATTCGTAAGTCCCGCAACCCTGAATGTGCCGAATTCGGTTCTTATCAGCGCTTCCTGGGCATCAGGGAATATTTCAACCTGGCCGCGGATTACCTGGTTCTGTGCAACTTGAATATTGTTGTTACCAATTATCTGCTGGCCCGATGGCGTAGTAAGAGAGCCTATCTGAACATTAAAATTATTCTGCGCGGTTAAATTAACTGTTTGCAGGTTTTGTGGTAACGCCGCACGCAATGTTTCGCTTAAATTATTTGCGAACGCAGTAACATTAGTGCTCGGCAGAAAATTCCTTACCACCTGATCTGCGGTTGCGGTTGTAGTTGTTTGCGATACGTTACCCTGAGAAACATTTTGGGCGATGTTCTGTATGTTGTTATTGTTGATAGGAACTTCAGCGGTGAATTTTTGTGGAGTTGCGTTACCCTGAAGTATCTGGCCTTCAAGGCGTAATACCACCGGCCTTCCCTGCTCAGTTACCACATTAGAATTCTGCACCTGAACATTCACTGGCTGGTTTCTATCTAGGGGCAGGGACGTTCTTAAAAGCACATCCTGCTGGCCGGAAATAAAATTTGAAAGTTGTGGAAGTTGAACCCTTACACCAGAAGCTTCCTGTGTAATGGTTCCAGGTTTGAATTGCTGTTGATTTATCAACTGCCTGACATCCTGAGAAATTTTTTCAAGCTGAGCCCTTGCAGCATTCAGCAATGAATCAAAGTTAGTAAGGCCAGTAGGATTGGGTGGCCTTCCACCAGTAAGGTTATTTACATTAAAATCAACCATGGACCCATTTTATTACTCTGGGAGCGAATAGGCAAAAGAATTATGCGACTGGAGGCGCTGTGTTTTCGTGTACTTCCTGTATTTTTTGAATTTCTGCCAATTCCGCCTGAATAAAAATAGATTTTGTGACCAGCCCCGCAGGTTCAATTTTATAAGGGTTCTTTATACCGGATTTTTCAATTGCTTCTGCAGCGGTTGCAGCTTCAAAAAATGTAAAGTTGGTTTTATCTGTGTAGATATTATAACCCTTCTTCTGTTTTGCCGGAACGGTTTTTTCTTTGAGGAATATGTCGTTAAACTTATTCACCATAAATTTAATCAACCAGTCTTTTGAATCCTGCTTCAAGATCTTGAATTAGATCATCTACGTTCTCTAAACCCAGATAATATCTGATAACAGTACCTTTATATTTTCCAGAAGTAACTGAACGTACAGGCTCTACCTGCAGCAAGCGCACAAGGCTTTCGTAGCCACCCCATGAAGCCCCAATAGCAAAAAGTTTGTAGCCATCTATCATACGTGCGAGATGCTGCTTATCATATTCTTTATCTAACACTATTGAAAATAATGGCGTGCTGCCGGTGAAATATTTTTTCCAAAGATCGTAACCTTTGAATTTTTTATACGAAGGACAAAGAATTTCTTTCACGCATTTTTCTTTCGATAAAAATTCAATAACTTTATCTAGTGACTGACGCTGATAGAACAGCCTTGCATTAAGTGTGCGCAACCCACGCAGAGCCAGATAACAATCGTGTGGAGAAGCGTGTATACCAAGGTTTTTATAGGTTTGTGATAACTGACCAGCAACTCTTTCATTGCCAGTTATTACACCAAGTAATAGGTCGGCATGTCCATTTATATATTTTGTAATTGCGTGAATGGAAATATCAATTCCTGATTTAAGCGGATTGAAATACAATGGCGATGCCCACGAATTATCTATTATGGTGAAAATGTTCTTTGCCTGTGCAACTTTAACTATCGCATCAATATCCTGAACTTCAAAAGTTAGAGAGCCAGGTGATTCAAGAAATATAACTTTGGTATTTGGCTTAACCAGCTTTTCAATTTCTGCACCAATTTCAGGGTCGTAATATGTAACTTCAACACCATTCGCTGCCAGCACTTTATTGCAGAACCTGCGGGTTGGGCCATAAACAGAATCTACCATTAACAGATGATCACCCGATTTTAATAATGCCTGAAGTGAAACAGTTATTGAAGAAAGACCAGAAGAGGTGATCAAACAAATTTTTCCGCCCTCTATATCTTTTATAACCTCCTGCAGCGCAAAAGTGGTTTGATTACCGGTTATGCCATAAGCCGGATCTGTAACCGAGGCATCGAAAAGCGGCTCGTAAAACACTTTGCCTGATTCCGCTTTTTCATAGGCATCAAGCGTTGGAAATATCAACGTTGAAGATGAATATATAGGCGGGTTTACAGTACCAAAATGCTTCGACGACCTTCTGCCCTTATGTATTAATTTAGTTTCATTTTTCATATAAAAGCCTAATAACCTTTATGCTATTTTAAATCAAGCAAAGTCTAGAAACTTCTCCAAGATAAGCCCACTATAAGCATATCTATTTTGCCATCTAAATCTTTGAATGGCAATACACAATCACGGTACTTTACCACCTTGCTCTGAGGATTAATGAACTGGCCCTGCGATAACACAAATTCTTTATTACCTACGCTTTCATCGAGCACCTTGATGAATTCTCTGCTAACTATACCGCCGGTTTCAGAAGAACTGAAATATTTATCCTTAAGGTCTTTACCAAGCCCTTTCTTAAGTTGCTCACCGGCAAATTCGCAGAAATAAAGGTTCTTCTCGGCTGCTACTGTAACCTTTATTTGCAGGCAGCTTTGCCAAACATCACCCAGTTGGTTGCTCGAGAATGTGTTTGAAAAGGGCACATCTCCCTCTTCGCGAACCCTATCCCAGTACATTCTAAGCCGGTTCACCAGCCTTTTTTCGTATATATTATCGCTTGAGCCCATATAAATCGTATTTATTTGTTTATTTGTTTAATTTATACACTATTTTATCGTTCTATAAATTTTAAGGATAATTACAATGGCAAACCCTAACATGATTAAAGAAGTAAAAAAAGATTATAAAGTAAAAGATATAAATTTGGCTGCCGAAGGCAGAAATATGATAGATCTTGCAGAAACTGAAATGCCTGGTCTAATGTCGTTAAGGAAAGAATATGGTAAATCTAAACCATTAAAAGGCGCAAATATTATCGGCTGCCTTCACATGACAGTTGAAACTGCCGTATTAATTGAAACGCTTATTGCGCTTGGCGCATCTGTACGCTGGAGTTCTTGCAACATATTTTCAACAAACGATGGCGCTGCTGCTGCGATAGCTGCTGCAGGTATTCCTGTATTCGCCTGGAGAGGTGAAACTGAAGAAGAAGCCAACTGGTGCATAGACCAGACCATTGAAGCTGATGGCTGGGTTCCTAACATGATATTAGATGATGGCGGCGACGCAACTTCGGCTGTATTAAATAAATTCACCAAACTTATTCCACAAATAAAAGGTGTTTCGGAAGAAACTACTACAGGCGTTCACCGCTTAAAGCAACTTGAAGCGAAAGGGAAATTGCCATTCCCGGCCTTCAACGTTAACGATTCTGTTACCAAATCTAAGTTCGATAATTTATATGGCTGCCGTGAAAGTTTACTAGATGGCATTAAACGCGCTACCGATGTTATGATAGCTGGTAAGGTTTGCGTTGTTGCCGGTTTCGGTGATGTTGGCAAAGGTTCTGCAGCCGCTCTGAAAAGCCAGGGCGCCACAGTAATGATAACTGAAATAGATCCTATCTGCGCACTTCAGGCATCTATGGAAGGCTATCGTGTTGTTACAATGGAATACGCCGCTTCTATTTCAGACATATTTGTTACCGCTACAGGAAATATAAATGTTATCACCCGTAAACACATGGAAGCGATGAAAGACCGCGCTATAGTTTGCAATATCGGCCACTTTGATAACGAGATCGATATCGCCGGAATTCGTAACTGTGAGTGGAGAAATATAAAGCCTCAGGTAGATGAAGTTAAGTTCCCTGATGGAAAACGTATAATAGTTCTTGCTGAAGGCAGACTTGTAAACCTTGGTTGCGCTACTGGTCACCCGGCTTTCGTTATGAGTAACAGTTTCACAAACCAGGTTCTTGCTCAAATAGAATTATTCCAGAACACTAAAAATTATGAAAATAAGGTTTATGTTCTACCTAAACACCTGGATGAGAAGGTTGCACAATTACACCTGGAAAAGATAGGAGCTAAACTTACCTCGCTTTCTAAGGAACAGGCTGAGTATCTTGGCATTTCTGAACAAGGCCCTTATAAGCCAGATGCGTATAGATATTAATGCAACATTTGCTTGTTTTGCCGACAAAATTTGTATGTTTTGAGCATTTTCAGGGAAATTTTTTATTGCATAGATATAAGTTAACGTTTATTCCATATATATATTTTAGAAAACATTAATAATTTAATAATTTTATGAAACCAGAATATCTTGCACTAATTCTTTCGATCGAAAGACTTCACAGAAGGTTCCTAGACGTTATTAAAAGCAAACTAGACAGAAAGGGCATCGACGAGATCAACAACGTTCAAACCCTTATACTATATAATATCGGCGATTCCATTCTTACTATTGGTGAATTAACAAACCGCGGTTATTATCTTGGTTCTAACGTTTCATACAATCTTAAAAAGCTTGTAGAAAATGGCTTCGTGGTACAGGAAAGATCTCCTCACGATAAGCGCTCTATAAAAATCAAACTCTCTGATAAAGGCAAGTCTATCTGCGTTGCTATCGATGAACTATTCGATGATAACCTAAGAAAGATCGGTGAATTCGGCATCAAGAAGGATGAGGTAGAACACTCTCTTACCGTGATGAAGAAGCTTGAAGTTTTCTGGACCGACCAGGTTTCCACTAACTACTAGCTGATAAACCCCTCCAAAACCCTTAAATTATAACGCTTACAGCGCCTATCGTTATTTCATATAGCTAGGCTATATTATTAATATTGACTATACAAAAGCTTGATATATCATGCCCCAATCTTAACTAAAATAGGGTTATTTTTTATGCATAAGAAGTTGGCTTTAGTCGTAGCTTTCATAGGTATTCTGGGGTCTTTAATTATAAGCAATCCGATCGCACTTTCAGCAGATAAATACATTACAATAGGAACTGGGGGAGTTACCGGGGTTTATTACCCGGCTGGCGGCGCTATTTGCCGTTTGGTGAACAGAGGCAGAAAAGAACATGGTATTCGTTGCTCGGTAGAATCTACCGGCGGTTCGGTTTATAATCTTAACTCACTTCGCGCAGGCGAGATAGAAATTGCTGTTGCTCAGTCTGACTGGCAGTATCACTCATACATGGGCACCGGCCCTTTCAAGGACGCTGGCCCTTTCAAAAAACTCCGCAGCTTGTTCTCACTTCACAGCGAACCTTTTACAGTTATCGCTCGTGCTGATTCAGGTATAAAATCTTTTGACGATCTTGCTGGTAAACGTGTTAACCTTGGCAACCCTGGTTCAGGCGGCAGAGCTACAATGGAAGCTTTAATGAACATTAAAGGCTGGACAAAAGATAGTTTCAAATCGGCTCTTGAATTAAAAGCATCTGAACAATCTCAGGCGCTTTGCGACAATAAAATAGATGCAATGATCTATTCAGCTGGTCACCCGAATGGCGCAGTTCAGGAAGTTACAACAACTTGCGATGCTAAAATTGTTCCTGTTCAAGGCCCTGATATTGACAAGCTGGTTAACATGTATCCTTTCTATGCTTACACAGTTATTCCGGGCGGAATGTACAATGGTAACGACCAAGATACTAAAACATTCGGTGTTAAAGCAACTTTCGTATCTACTGAAGATGTTGACCAGGAAATTGTGTATCAGCTAGTAAAAGCCATCTTCGATAATTTTGATAACTTTAAAACATTACACCCGGTTTTTTCAACGCTTGATCCTAAAGACCTTGTAAAAAGCGGAAATACTGCCCCTTTACATAAAGGCGCAGAAAGATACTTCAAAGAGAAGGGTTGGGTATCTGAGTAATATTTATAGGAAAGAGGGGCTTTTTAGCCCCTTTTTTAATTGATACTATTCAATTTTATAACCTTAGCTAAATTTAAATGGCAGAAGGCCAAAAAATTTGGTATAAGTATCCTCTAATTTTTTGAGATTGAACAATTATTATGTCACAGCTATTAAAACAAGAACTTGAAAGAATTGAAGATCTTATAAATGAGAAGATGGCAGGTTTGCTACCTGAAGAAATTCAGGGAAAGGTAGGCGAGAACAAACTAGCAAGAGCCATGAGATATTCTGTGCTTGCCCCAGGCAAACGTATAAGGCCCTTTCTTGTAATGAAATCTTCTGCCCTTTTTGGTGTTAGTGAAACATGCTCTTCTCAGGTTGCTGCCGCAATTGAATTTGTCCACGCCTTCTCTCTTATTCACGACGATCTTCCCGCGCTTGATAATGACGATGAACGCAGAGGCCAACCTAGCTGCCATAAACAGTTTGATGAGGCCACGGCTATTCTTGCTGGTGATGCACTTCTTACATACGCCTTCGAAATACTTTCTCACGAAACAACACACCACGACCCTTTGGTAAGGATAGAGCTTGTGAATTCTTTCGCCAAAGCTACCGGTTTTGCCGGTATGATAGGCGGCCAGATGATCGATCTTCTTTCAGAAGAGCGTGATTTAAATATAGAGCAGATAACCAGATTACAAAGAATGAAAACCGGTGAATTATTCCAGGTATCTTGTGAGGCCGGCGCAATTTTGGGCAAAGCATCGCGCAACTTGCGGGGCGCGTTACGCGGATATGCGAATAATATGGGCCTGGTATTCCAGATAACTGATGATCTTCTTGATGCAACAGTAGCTATTAACGAAGACGGCACTCCAAGAATAGATAAATCTTCCGAGAAAGGTACTTATGTTTCCGTACTTGGTATAGATAAAGCAAAACAGCAGGCTGAGTTACTTACCAAACAGGCGGTGGAATGTCTTAATGTTTTCGGCAAGAACGCAGATTGTCTGAAAGACCTTTCTTACATGATACTGGGGCGGACTAAATAGTGTTTGATTCGGTCTACATTAGTGTTTTCAAAGATTCTTTATACTCTGGTTTTATCGGCACAATTAATGCCGAGTTTGCCTACCCAGCCCTTTTACTGTTTGGCAGACACGATAATATACTTGGTACCGCTGCAGCCCTTGCAGGCTCTACACTGGGTTTGGTTGTAAGCTATTTTGTATTTGTTCTGCTGGCTAAGCTTCTAAAGAAACAGCTTTACAGCAACCCCGGTTTCCCAGCAGCTAAACATTATGTGGATAAATTCTCACCACTTATTGGCGCATTGGCAGTTCTGCCTGAATTTACTGTTATACCCACCTTCTTTTTCGGTGTTACCCAGCTGAATTTTAAGAAATTTCTGATTATTATAGTTTTTTACCGGGTTGTGTATTATACCTACATGCTAAATACAACTCATGTACTATTCAATTAGATGCAAAAAACTCAGAGACTAATTGACAGGCTAGACAAAATTCTTGGTACTGGTAATGGCCTGCTCGCAGAAGAACAGCTTGATATGGCGGCCCTGAAAGATATTCTGGATGATTGCTTCCTGATCAAGGAAAGTAAGGGCGTTTTTAAGTTCAGCTTTATGGGAAAGAATATAATTGAGGCTTTCGGTAATAAATCTTTTTCAAAAGATATGAACGAGATGATACTGCCTTCAAACCATTCTATTGCTGAAAATATAATGAAGGCCATAAAAACAAAAAAGCCGGTTGAAACTTCTGATGAATTTATCAATGGTGATGGTATAAAAATAAAATACAGGAAAAAGATATATCCTTTAACAGATGAGATAGGTGGAGTGGAAGTAAAATATATTTTTGGCGGAATGAGATGGAAAGCAGAATACTAAAATCGGGTAAAATTTTAAACGGCTTGAAAGGTAGTATAACCGTACCGGGTGATAAATCTATATCGCACCGTGCGCTGATATTCGCTTCACAGGCTATTGGCCAATGCAAGATAAGCGGCCTTCTGGAAAGCGATGATGTGATTAATACCAAAAAATCCATCGAGAAGTTCGGCGCTAGAATTGAAAAGAAAAATAACGAATATTTTGTAAACGGAGTTGGCGTTGCCGGGCTTACTGAGGCTGATGATGTTCTGGACCAGGGCAATTCAGGCACGGGCGTAAGGCTGCTTATGGGGCTTGTTGCAAGCTACCCGTTTAAAACAACTTTTACCGGCGATTCATCACTTCGTAAAAGACCAATGAAACGCATTACCGATCCGCTGGAAAAAATGGGCGCCAAAATTGAATGTCGTGAAGGTGGCTTACTACCTGCTACGGTACAGGGCTACAATATAATGATGCCGATAAGCTATGAACTTCCAGTTCCATCTGCTCAGGTTAAATCTGCTATATTACTCGCCGCGATGAATATTGAAGGCACCACTACTGTAATAGAAAAAGAAAAGACCCGCGACCACACTGAATTAATGATGAAATATTTTGGTTTGGATATTTCTACCAAAGAAGAAGGGGGGAAGAACGTAATTAAATTCAACGGCAAAAAGCAATATAAGGCTAAAGATATACTAGTTCCGGCTGATCCTTCATCTGCTGCGTTCCCTATTGTTGCGGCACTGATTACTCCGGGTTCTGAAGTTACCATAAACAATGTGCTGATAAACCCGCTTCGTACCGGCCTGTTCGATACTCTGAAAGAAATGGGCGCTGATATTGAATATAAGAACACACGCGAATCTGCCGGTGAAAAGATAGCTGATATAAAAGCAAAATACTCTAAGCTGAAAGGCGTTACAGTGCCAGCCGAGCGCGCACCCAGCATGATAGACGAATACCCGATACTTTCTATAGCAGCAGCAGTAGCCGAAGGTGAAACAAAAATGCTTGGGCTTGAAGAGTTGAAAGTTAAAGAAAGCAACAGGCTTGAAGCAATATATAACGGCATCAGGGCTTGTAGCGTTGAAGCGGTAATGGGCAATGATTCGCTTACAGTTAAAGGCGGCAAGATAAAGGGTGGCGCAAGTGTTACCACCCATGGCGACCATAGAATTGCCATGAGCTTTTTAGTAGCAGGGCTGGTTGCTGATAAAGAAATTACGGTTGATGAACCGGAGATGATAAATACTTCCTTCCCGAAATTTGTTGAACTGATGAACGGCTTAGGCGCAAAAATAAAATGAGGCACTCTCTTAAAGCAGTTATTATAGATTACGGCTCGGGTAACCTACACTCGGCCAAGAAGGCCTTTGTTAAGGCAATGAGTGAAGTACATGCACAGGGTAGTGTTCTGGTAAGTAATAACCCGAAAGACCTTGATACCGCAACGCATATAATTTTACCTGGTGTTGGTGCCTTTGCTGATTGCATGAGCGGGCTTAAAGCAGTGAGCGGCATGATAGAAAAGCTTGAAGAGCAGGTGCTAAAAAACAAAAAGCCGTTTTTAGGCATTTGTGTCGGCATGCAAATGCTTGCGGAAAAAGGCTTTGAAGATGGCGAGCATAAAGGCCTTGGCTGGCTAAAGGGCAGTGTGAGGAAGATACCTGCAAAGCAAAGTTTGCGCATACCCCAAATGGGCTGGAATAATTTAAAAATGAACAAGAAAAGTAAACTACTGAACGGCATTAATGAAAATTCTGATGTTTATTTTGTGCACTCGTACCATATGGAAACAGGTGTAGAAAATATTGCAGCAACCACCGAATATGGCAGCGATATAACAGCTGCTGTTGAAAAAGAAAATATTTACGGCGTACAGTTCCACCCGGAAAAAAGCCAGAAGAACGGTTTGAAATTAATAAGTAACTTTTTGCTGATATGATATTATTCCCAGCCATAGATTTGAAACAAGGGCAATGTGTAAGGCTTTACCAGGGCGATATGGATAAGGCCACCGTGTTTGGAAATTCTCCAAGTACACAAGCCTTAATGTTTGCCAAGGAAGGCGCCGAGTGGATACATGTGGTAGATTTAGATGGTGCATTCGCTGGAGAATCTAAGAACAGAGATGCCGTGGTGGAAATTATAGATGTTCTGGATACAGACTGGAACGCGGTAAAAGATACCGATGTTAAAGTTCAGTTAGGCGGCGGTATTCGCACTATTGAAGCAATAGAGAAATGGCTTGAAGTAGTAGACAGGGTGATTCTTGGAACAGTAGCAGTGAAGAACCCAAACCTAGTACGTGAGGCAGGCAAGAAATTTCCCGGAAAGATAGCTGTTGGGATTGATGCCAAAGATGGCTTTGTGGCAACCGAAGGCTGGGCAGAAAAAAGTAACCTTTCGGTTATAGAATTAGCTAAGAAGTTCGAAGATGCTGGCGTTGCCTGTATCATCTACACCGATATTTCCAAGGATGGTGCTATGCAGGGCGCTGATTTTGAAGGCACGGCAGAGCTTGTTAGAAGTGTGAATATACCAATTATACTTTCAGGCGGAATTTCTTCCAAAGATGACCTTAAAAAAGCAAAAGAAATAGAAGGGCTTTATGGGGTTATATCTGGCAGGGCCATATACGAAAAGGCTTTCAGCGTTAGGGATGCCATTGAGATATTGCGCTAGTCTATCCCCTTCCGAACATTAGTTATTTTCTTGATAAGAATTGTAAGCGCAAGCGGTATGGTAATGGCGTTGAAGATTATTATTGGCATACTATTTATCATCAGACCATAGAAGAACCACGAGGTTACGCCAGTTGTAAATAAGATATACATTATCAGAGAAGTAGATTTTGTGTCTTTGGCTTTTAGTGCTTTTATGGTTTGCGGAATAAACGAAATTGTGGTGAGTAAACCTGCAAGTAAACCAATTATTTCTGGGTTCATATACCGTCACATATTCGGATAGTTAGGGCCGCCGCCGCCTTCGGGCGTTACCCAGTTTATGTTCTGTTTATTATCTGCTATATCGCAGGTTTTGCAGTGAACACAATTCTGCGCATTTATCTGCAGCTTATCATTCCCGGTTTCATCCTTCACAAATTCATAAACACCGGCAGGGCAGAAACGGCTTTCCGGCCCATCATAAATTTTAAGATTGTTCTCAACCGGAATAGTTGCATCTACCAATGTTAGGTGTACCGGCTGGTCTTCTTCATGGAAGGTGCCAGATAGATAAACCGATGAAAGCAAATCGAAAGATATAACACCATCGGGCTTCGGGTATTCGATAGGTTTACATTGCTCTTTGCGTTTCAACGATTCGTTATCTTTGTGATGCTTGAAGGTCCACGGAGCACAACCTCGGAATATATATGTATCGATAGCGGAATAGATAAGACCAAAAAACATTCCAAGCCTGAATGAAGGACGAATATTACGAACTTTATAAAGTTCTTTATATACCCACGAATTTTTAATTCTTTCTTCGTAATCAGTAAGATTGTCTTTGTTATTTGTTATTGCCTCAAACACGGTTTCGGCCGCCAGCATGCCCGATTTCATTGCCGTGTGGGAACCTTTAATTTTAGGAACGTTCAGGAACCCGGCTGCGCAACCAAGCAGTGCACCGCCCGGGAATGTAAGTTTAGGAATAGATTGATATCCGCCTTCATTTATCGCACGAGCGCCGTAAGAAACACGCTGCCCGCCTTCCAAAGTTTTACGGATATACGGGTGAGTTTTGTAGCGCTGGAATTCTTTGAACGGGTTCAGGTTGGTGTTTTTATAATCTAGCCCCACAACGTAACCAATGAACACCTGCTCATCTTCCGCATGGTAAAGGAAGCTACCACCATAGGTTTTAACATCTACCGGCCAACCAATAGTGTGAACTATTTTTCCAGGCTGATGATTTTCCGGCTTTATCTTCCATATCTCTTTAAGGCCGATGCCATAGGTTTGTGGTTGCACATCTTCACGTAAATTATATTTTTTCTCAAGGCGCTTGGTTAAATGGCCACGGCAACCTTCTGCAAGTAGTGTATATTTTGCACGCAGTTCCATACCCGGCTGATAGCTTTCTTTTTTCTCGCCATTTTTACCGATACCAAAATCTCCGGTGATAACACCGCACACTCTATCGTTTTCAATTATTGTTTCAGCGGCTGGAAAGCCCGGGAATATCTGCACGCCAAGGTTAGTTGCCTGCTCTGCCAGCCAGCGGCAAAGGTTGCCCAGGGAGATAATATAATTACCATGGTTATTCATCTGCGGCGGAGTTGGTAATTTGAAGTGACCTTTTTTGGTAAGGAAAATAAAGTTATCATCCTTTGCTTCGGTTTTTAGCGGGGCGCCCTTTTCCTTCCAGTCTGGAATTAATTCATTAAGCGCGTGAGGTTCAAACACGTTGCCGGAAAGTATATGTGCGCCAACTTCAGAGCCCTTTTCCACCACGCAAACGGTTAGTTCTTTACCCGCCGCCTGCGCCATTTGCATTAGTTTTATGGAGGCTGATAAACCAGCTGGCCCCGCCCCCACAATAACCACATCAAAATCCATCCTCTCGCGAGCTACTTGTTCGCTCATTACCTTCTCCTATATAACTATCTGGAAGCACCTGGAGGCCTTCCTCCACCGCCACCGCCGCCGCCACCGCCAGTTTTGAATAATCCGGTAACACCGCTACCAACACCTTGTTTCAGAGTATCCCAGCCCATAATTGTTACGCTAGACATGCTCATTGCGCCACCTGCCAGGCTGTTAGCAACTTCTGTTACCCAGCTGCACATTGCAAACATTAAGTAACACATAACTATAATAGCCATTACCATCCAGATATCTATTGGAATAACCGGCTTGGTTGAAGAGTTGATGCACGATTCTTTACTGCCAACCTGCTGGCATAGCCTGTACCAGTATAACGTTTCGCCACCGCTGCCGCCTTCAGTATTGAAAGTTGTCCATTTTACGCACATTGGCTGTGCATCTGCCGTTAGCTGCAGAACAAATCTTTGCCATACACCCCCTTCATTAAAGCACTGGGGATCACTTTGATCACACTGCGCAATAGCACAGGCCGGGTCTGCCTGATTATTTGTTGTAGTCCATTGAGGACCATTGTCGCTATAATTTATACCAAGAGTAGGATCAAATTTACTAATATCGAATGTAGGGCAATCCATTGTGTTAGCATACCCGCTATTTGGGTCGCCTATATCTATGTATAATTGCGTTGTGAAGCCAGATATCATCGACTGGAACATACCCAGGAAAATGAAAAGCATTACAGGCTGCAGGGTAAAGCTTATAAGTTGCTGTAACCAGCCATCGAATAAAGATTTTGTCTGGCGGAATAACGCGAAAGATATAAATATTGGCCCTAAACCATACAAAGCCCACCTAGCTATGTATGAAAGCAGATACACCTTTACCGCAGCGATGATAGCAAACAGGTAAATAACGTTCATGAGCATTAACATTACCGCCCAGAAAATACCGCTTATGCCTGTTCCGGCCAATGCCATTATAAGTTTCCACATGCGTACATCGAACATGAAACTTATTGTGTCATCGAACGCGCCAAACAAGTATAGTTTCTTTACAGCATCACCATCACCAAAAAGATTTGTAACAAGCCCCTCTATAAAATTAGGGTTATTAGGGAAAAACATTGTGCCGATTATATTCGCTATATCGCACGCCTGACCAAAAAGCCCCAAACAGATTATGGTTGGGTCTACCGCCAGATAATCACTAAAGGTGAGCGACGAGAACATCATGGTATCGGTGACTATCGCCTCGAATGTTTGGATAACATAGGTGTAAAAATAGAAGTAGTTTATGGTAAGCTGATAAATAATTATAAGCTTTAATACGAACATCAGGGCGTTATAACCATTCGCCTGTGTAAGCCCCAACAGAACCGAGGCCGCGAAGAGCACCACCGAAAGAGTCATCATCATTGCGACCAGAAACCTGAAATCGAGGTTCACCGCTATTTTAAGATACATTTTAAGTGATGCGTTCTTTATTACCCCCATCACTTTTCCTACCAGCCAGGAAATTATACCTGTGTGTTTGTATTTTATGGTACCATCATCATTCGTACCATCTTCTTCGGTTATCACCAGCCTGTTGATAGATTTGCTTTTTGCCATATCAATTATTCCATCAGGGCCACCGATGGCCTGGCATTTTCCTGCCGAGCTATCGTGTTTTGACATTTCTTCTACACTTGATGAACAGCCCCCAAGCAGGAACACGGCTAACACCGGCAAAATCATGATTTTAAATAAATTGTTCATAAATATGTTCCCTAAAGATTGCATAATTAAAAAGACCTTTTTGCCATTGAACCTAATAACCCACCACCCTTTTGAGCGGCCGCAGGAAGATATTTATCTGTTGGGTTGGTTGCCACTGAAACGGCAGCTTCCATACCACCTGCGTTAGCCATTCTTGCTATCATCTGCGGCATTTGCTTGATGAATGACAGAAGAATGAACTGCAGTATTATTATAGCAATGTTAATGGCCGTTGCCGCCCTTAGATCTCCACCCTGTATCTGGTTAGAAGCTACTGAGGCGCCGGTATCATCTATATTAAGTGCGAATGCCTTTATATCACAACCCTGCTTGCTTTCATCTTTCACGCTTCCAGATGTTGCGCCGCCTATTCGCAGATTATTAGATACTGATTGTCTCATTGTGTTGGAAACTATAGAGTTAAAATTACTAGTATCACTTAACTGGTCTTGCGATACATCGGAAGAAGAAGATGCCCCAAAACAATTAAATATACTCATTTTTGTATTAGGATTTCCATTCGCATTCACAATATTCATCCCAACTTTATCATAAAGATTTATATCTTTATACTTTTTGGTAAGGTCTTCCAGAATTGTTACCGTTATAACCATGAATGCCACCAGGATAATTGGTTGCAGCGAATAAATGAATAAGTAGCTAAGCCATTTTCTGGTGATACCTTCGGTAGATTTAAATAACATACATGCCAGTGCTATTGGGGCAATTGCAATAAGCACGTTAATGGCAATGGCAACTATTATAAAGAACAGTGCCATTTGCGCGATAGCGAAAAGCGTTGCTGTTGCAAGCAGCATAAGCTGCACTGCGAACATTACCCCCCAGCCACCAGTAAATATAAGCCCTGCAACCAGCACCACAACACCCATGAATAATTCAGGGTTCTTCTGCCCGCTGTAAATATCTGAGTCACTCACCCCGAATATTCTTAATATAGATTCATCGAACTTATCGTACAGATCTTCCATTCGGTATGATGGGCACTTTAGCCCACCTACAAGCATTGTACCATCTGGCTTGCACATTAGGTTCTTTATGCCAAGAATATCCAAAGCACCGCCAAGTAGCGTTATATCATGCTCTTGGTTTGGCGTAGCGTTAGTATCAGGGTTTGGTATCATTTCATACACACCAGGGGTAGGGTTAGAGGCATCATAGGCCGGATTTGGAATCAATGTATCAACTATCATCAGGCCAGAACCTGGTGGGTATTCAACCATTTTATCGTGGGTTGCACCTGGGTCGGCAACAAGGCTGCTTGAAATATTTTTAGGGAAGCCTATTAATACATTTCTGGTATTCTTAAGGAATAAATATCCTTGCGGGCCACATACAAACAGTACCGCAAGTATCTTTATCACCATCATCAGCGTAACATCTTTACGGGCTACCCCGTACATCATCTGTATTCCATAGAATACTATTGCCACGATAATTACGTAGAAAACCACCGCCGAAAACGGCTTCACAAAATTAGATATTATTCTATCGCCGCCCAAATTCACAACCGCATTTGCACATCTTACAATGTTGCCGGTTATTTTATTTGGTTTTGCAAGCTTGCCACAACGTTTAGAGAAGGTATCATTGTCACTATCGCCAGTAGAAAACAGGCTGGCGTTGTTTATATCGAACAGAATGCCTATGGCATGCGACCTGGCCGGCAATAAAAGAATTAAAATAAATAGCGTATGTAATAAAAACTTTTTCATTCAGCTTATTTAACTTTTTGTAAATTTACTCAGTTTAGTTGCCGCAATATTATAAACATTTATCATGCCTGTAGTAGCATTAACACCAGCAAGCCTGCCGCCAAACTCCATTACGTTACCCATGAATGAAAATGTTATGGCAAGGGCTATGAAGATTATCATCATTGTTTGCATGAACCCTATGGTGAATTTAAAATTCTGTTTTTTTATTATAGCCTCTGCGGCAACTACTCCGCTTTGTGGCGGGGCTGTGCCCGGAAGAGTTTGACCAGTTGAGTTATCAATACCAGTTCCTGCATTTGCATTCTGGTTGCTTGAATCAAGATTGCTGTTTGTCGGGTCGTAATTCATGGCCAGCTTTAAAATAGCGTTGGCACCACCAGCAAAACTAAATGAAGGAATAGAGAATGAGCTTGTGGAAGTGCCCGGACTGCTGGAAGAGAATCCGCTTTGCAGCAATTCCTGCCTTTGCTCTGTTGACATTTCAATGGCCTGCATTTCAAACGCACTGTCACCGCTACCCATCATAGACCAGTCTACAGTATCAACCGCCGAGGAGCTTCTGGTGGTGCCAAGACCCTGCATTATATTCCGTCCGAAATTATCATTATTCTCTTCGGTGGTGGTAACAACTCTTGTTTTTAATACCTCTTTCGAGCTTATATTTGCATTCTTGAACAGTAAATTAACATACTCTTTGAAGCTTGGCACCGCACCTTTACAATCAGGGTGGAACCTGTAGGTTGGATCATCTGCGATTAAACTGTTGCAAACTGTACCATCTTCTTTAACCCCAATATGTTTGTAACTTAGAACATAATTTAAAACAGACATCATGAATGAAATATAACAGATGAGAATTCCGGGCTGCAAACTATATGCAAACAATAATTGCAGCCATTTATTGAATATACCCTGCGTTGGTTTGAATAAAACACAAGGCAGGAATAACGGCGCGAACAAGCCAAGAACCATTATAGCGAACAACGAGGTGATATATACGAATACCGCCTGCCCGAACGCAGCAAGCACCAAAATTGCTATGAAGAAGCCACTTATGAAGATTGTCATGCCAATTGCAGGATCGCTTGTTAAAGTGCCAACCAGAATTATTATGAATGAAAATATTAAATACGATTCGTACTTATCGTTCTTCACCGGGCGCATTATTTCTAAAACATCATCAACTTGCATACCTGCAAACTTTTTGAAACATGCATCTGTGCCAATTTGACCGGCCTCAGCTATTATGCTCGGCACATCACTTGTGTTGAAAGAATATTTAAAGAAACAGTAAGGATCTATTGTCATATCCTTGAACGAGGTTCCATTATCCTGCCTTGGTGGCCAAATGGTGTTTGAATCTTTGTTGGTTGTACCAATATCAGTAACTGAGCCACTACCGGTAGCCCCACCATTTACAACTGAGTGGCCCTCACCCTGTTCAGAATATTGCTGCCCCATAAGTTCTATAAGCGGCTGTGCGCCAAGTATGCTTGCCAGCATACAATCCATTCGCTCCCATAAATTCATTATTCTTTTATCTTCACCATCAGGTATTTCAATAGCACAATTAATCTCACTAACTTCTCTGGTTTTTACCTGCGTAACCGGGTCTGTTTCACAGTCAGCGCCGTCATCATTACACGGTATTTTATAACGAATAGTGCTTGTTGGGTCATCGCTTTTCATCGCAACAAAGGCAACATTTGCAAATTCGTTCTGGAAGCCAACAAAGAATTTTATAAAATTATCCAGCCTGTACGCGTTGTTACAGTAGGTAACAAAAAAGCATGTTATAAGTGCAATTACTATTTCGCCCCTTACATTTTCAATAACATTCATTGAAAGCCTTATACCGAATATCATTACATAAAGGATAAGGGCGGCATTTGCGGCACCCGCGAACTTGGAATTAATTGCGTTAAGCTTTCTCATTACCTCTGCGCGGGTGGTGAATCCGGCAACGCAGTTAACTATTTTGTTAAAAAAGCCAGAGTGCTTTCTGCATGTTTCAAGAACAATTGGAAGGGCTGAGTTTTTGTTCTTAAGAATTACTATTGCAGGGTTAGCGGTATCTGCCGTAAAAGTAGCTACATCAGGAGTAAATTGGAAAGCCTCATCCGAAACATTCGTACCCTGATCTGTAATGGTATCCGCAAGAGAGTTGATGCTGAAATTTAATATAAAAACAGCGGTTATTATTGCCAGTAATTTAGCAGTAATTTTATTCATCCTCTAAAACTTTTTTCCTGAATATTGGCAGCCAAACTTCCGGGTCATCTCCCACTTCTTCCCTTATTCTATCAAGTATCCTTATTGTATCTGCACGAGCAGAAAGAACCTCTATCAACTCGTTCATTCCGGAAAGATCTATTCTTGCAACAACTGAGTCTTCACCCTGTTTCACCAGGAAGAATCTTGAGCCGGGGTCGGTATATTTTATTAATGCAAATTCACGATTAGAAAGCTTGAACACATCCTGATAGATAGAAGTTGCTTTCATGTTTGGCAGGAATATTTGTGTAGCCGTTTGCTGAACCAAAGTTTCACTTATCTGGCTTTTGAAAACATCTTCCGGGCTTTGGGTTGCAAATATAACCATGCCGTTAAGTTTACGCATTACCTTCAGCCAGTTTTTTATCTTTGGTGCGAATACAGGGTTATCTAGCAGCGCCCAGGCTTCATCCAGCACCACCATTGTTGGCGTTCCCGTTAGTGTCATGTTTATTCTATGGAACACATAAAGCAGCACCGGCCCTAAACAATCTGGCACTTCCAATATTGGCGCCATTTCAAATCCGTGAACTTTCTTACCGCCGAAACTTAATGAATCCTGGTCATTATCGAAGATGCCTGACCTTGCTTCGCCACTATGCCAAATACGTACACGGCTGGCTATTGAACCCGGCTGATCCAGGCCAAGGAAAGGAACTATGTTCCTTAAAACCCTTTTTTCTTTTGGAAGTTTATAATTTCCGTTCAGCGCCTCAACCACCTTCTCTCTTTCTTCCGGAGTTAGCCTATATTTACCAGATTCAGTACATAAAGCTGAAAGCCACTCAAGCAGGAACTCTTTATTTTCTGGGTTATCATCAAGCTGTAGCGGGTTGAAACCCATTGTTCCGGATGGATCCAGAACGGTGTGCGTTCCACCGATCGAACGGATAAGTATTTCAGCGCCCCTATCTTTATCAAAGATGAACATATCAGGACTGAATTTTTGTGATTGCGCGGCAAGAAACCCTAGCAATACGGTTTTACCGGCACCTGTTGGACCGATTATCATAGTATGGCCAACATCACGAACATGGAAATTAAAATAGAAAGGTGTGCCTGATGCAGTATCCAGGTTTGTTACCGCATGGCCCCAATGGTTACCATCAATTTTACCATATGGATAGTTATGCAACGGGCATAGGCCAACCAGATTAAGGGTGTTAAGAACAGAAGGACGTGCTATAAAATCAAAGTTAGTTGGCAATTGTGACCAGAACGCACCCTGTAAGGTGAATGTATCTCTGGCCGGGGCGATGTTAACATTGATCATTTCAGAGTAAACATCGGAAAGTTGGGAATCAAGTTTTTCAAGATCGTCATTATAAACAAACACTGACATGTGGTGTTTGCCAAATGCTATCTCACCACTCTGCGCCATATCCATTGCTATTGTTAACTGCTCCATCTGAGAAACCCCTTTATCCTTAGAGCTTTTCATTCGGTTCTGCTGTAACTGCATTGAAGTTATAGCGGACGACCTGTTACTGAAATAAAAGGCGTGAGAGATTATCATCTCAAATGGAAGCTGCAATAACCTATCAAGCATTCCTGCGTGTGTGAATGGAGGATATTCTTTTATTGAGACAGCGCCACCAAACCTGCTCTTGCCCTTTTCATCACGAAGTTCCAGAGCCCTTTTACCAAAATATATACGCTGCTTGGAAAGTATTTTATCTGCGTTAATTGTTGGAACTAATATATTACTATGAATACCGCCGTTTATTATTGTACCAAAGAATTCAAGCGGCTCCGAAAAACAACCTTTTTCATTTTCTCTTATACCAAGTATCTTCGGCTTATATGATTTTAGTGAACCAAGAAGCCTGCTTGCTATCTCTCGCAGGGATTTTGCCGCCTCTTTAAGCTCTCCATCCTTTGCGTCTTTATCACCAGCTTTAGCTATTGCCGAAACCAAGCCCACTGTTTTTCCCACAGAGCTATCATCATCTTTCTTATAAATTACTGTTACGTACAGATCATTCTTAAAACTAACTACATTCTTGTGTTTATCTTTCCATTTTTCGTTCAGCTCGTTACAGAAATGATTGTCGAATTTGCCTCCAACAGAAGAAAAATCTCTTTTTCTAACAATATAGAAATACAAAGCATAGTGACCACCAGATACAGACTTGAATAGCGTATTCAGTATCATCTTCTTGGTATCTAGCTCTTCATCATCGGCGGTTTCGAAAGAGAAGCCCTGCACTTTAATAACGAGCATCATCTCGTTATTTTTTGTTATCAGTATGTTTTCATCCCAATGACCTTTGAAAGGAATAAACTTTGTCTGGCTTATCTCTTTTTTTCCCCTACTTGACTTTAGGGTTTTTCTTTTGGTCAATTTCATTTTTTAATCCAATTAATATAAATCGTACGAGCAGGTGTTACCGTGGTAAAATCTGTTGATGCAGGTTGGTACTGTTTTAGACCAAATTTTTAATATCTCCATGAACCTTGGTTCATAGGCACTTACGTAATATCCAATAATATGTGTAAACGCAGAGCCTCCGAATAGATAACCAAAATTATGTGTGTATATGTATACCATGCACCAGCCCATCATGTTTGCCAGCGCAAACATATATGGAACACCGAATATCATTGATGGTCTTGTGAGAGCTAGGAATAATGGATCTCGCTGAACCTTGCCTAAATCTTGATTGCCCATAACTTAAAAATCTCAATAAGTTAGTAAAATATAATATTTGTTGATTAAGACGTATTTAGCCTTATTTTCATTATAACATAATATAAAGAAACAATAAATTATTTTATTAATAATTAGTTAAAATTTTAATGGAAAGAGAGATAGTATTAGACACAGAAACCACAGGCTTAGACCCCCTAAGTGGCCATAGAGTAATAGAAATCGGTTGTATTGAGCTTGTGAACAGGATTCCAACCGGAAAGACATTCCATAGCTATATCAACCCCGAGAGAGATGTGCCAGCAGAAGCCTTTGCTATACATGGTATTTCAACCGAGTTCTTGCAAGACAAACCGAAATTTGAGGAGATAGCTGACCAATTCATTGATTTTATTCAAGATTCCAAGTTAGTGATCCACAATGCCGACTTTGATATGAGGTTCATTAACCACCATTTATTCAACATTAAGAAGCCGGATATAAACAAGGAAAGAGTATTCTGTACCCTGATCTACGCCAGAAAAAAATTCCCCGGCCAACAGAACAGCCTGGATGCCTTATGCAGAAGATTCAACATTGACAACTCACGCAGACTTAAGCATGGAGCGTTGCTGGATGCCGACATATTAGCCGAGGTTTATGTTGAACTTATGGGAGGAAAGCAGAATACCATAGCTTTAGAACAAAAAGAAAAGGTTAAAGTTGAAGAAAAGACGGAAACTATTGTGGTAGATTTTGCGCCAAGAAAATTCAAAGTTTCTGATGAAGAGTTAAAAAAGCACAATGAGTTCCTAGAGAAATTTCCTAATTCCCTTTGGAATAAAATTGAAAATAAATAGAGTTATTTTTTATTCTGGACAGAAAGTTCACCCTTGGAAGGCTTAGCCTCTAATCTTAACTTTACAGAAAGTGCGTGCGCTCCAAGCTTCTCTTCGTTAGCCAATCTGATGGTTTTATCAGCCACCGCCCTTAAAGCACCTTCAGAACATTTTATCATCGAAGTGCGTTTTAGAAAATCCAGCACACTAAGTCCGGAAGAAAATTTTGCGCTACCCATTGTTGGTAATACGTGGCTAGGACCAGCAATATAATCTCCGATAGGCTCTGGAGTGTATGGGCCTAAAAATATGGCACCTGCGTTTGTTATTTTCTTCGATATGTTCTCAGGATTCTTGGTGCATATTTCCAAATGCTCTGGGGCTATTCTGTTCGCTATTATAGTTGCATCTTCAATATCGCGCACAATAATGACCAAACCATTATTGTTTAAGCTTTGTTTTGCGGTTTCTTTTCTACCCATTCTTTCCAGCAGGCCATCTATTTCCTTCTGTACCTTCTGAGCAAATATCTCGTTATCTGTTATCAGGAATGAGCGCGCATCAACATCGTGCTCTGCCTGAGACAGAAGATCGGCTGCTATCCAGCGAGGCTCGTTTTCGCTATCAGCAATAACAAGTATTTCCGAGGGGCCGGCAATTGTATCGATGCCAACAAAACCAAATACCTGTCTCTTTGCTTCCGCAACATACGCATTACCAGGACCAACTATCTTGACCACCGGCTCAATGGTTTTTGTACCATAAGCAAGCGCTGCAACTGCCTGCGCACCCCCTATTTTATAGATTTCCTTAACCCCTGCAATTCTTGCGGCCACAAGAACAACCGGGTTCAATATTCCATCTGGCGCAGGAACTGCCATTGCAATTCGCCTTACACCTGCCACAATGGCCGGCACGGCGTTCATGATAACCGAGCTAGGATAAAATGCCTTACCGCCGGGAACATACAAACCAACTGATTCAACCGGATTCCATTTCCAGCCTAACGTAAAACCAAGATCATCTTCATATTTTTCATTAACCGGAATTTGCCTTTCGTGATACGCCCGCACACGTTTGAATGCAGTTTCAAGCGCCTCCATAAGAGTTTTATCACATGCACTAAACGCAGCATCTATCTCTTCTCTGGTTACCCGTATGCTTTCTGTGGTTGCTTCAAAATTATCAAATTTCTTGGTATATCTTAACAGCGCTTCATCGCCATTACTTTTAACATCCTCCAGAATATCTCTTACACTGGAAATAACCTCAGGTTTTGAAATAGAATCAACCTTGATATACTTATCAAGCTCTTCAAAGAAATTATCTTCAGAAAATTTTATTACTTTCATCATAAACTATTTTCTATCTTCTTAATTATTTCACCCAGTTCTGCCTTATTAGCTTTGAATGCCTGTTTATTAACTATAAGTTTTGAAGTAATGTCTGCCAGTTTTTCTCCTTCTACCATATCATTCGCCTTAAGCGTATTTCCTGTACTTACCAGATCAACAATCCTGCGGCATAACCCTAGCTGAGGTGCAAGTTCCAGAGAGCCGTTAAGCTTAATGCATTCCGCCTGAATACCCTTTTTAGCAAAATACTCTTTGGTAAAATTAACATATTTTGTAGCAACCCTGATATGGCTTTTATTCCAGAAGCCTTCCTCGTTAACATATTTAGCCGGTGCTGCGACCGAAAGCCTGCACTTGCCTATGTTAAGATCTAGCGGAGAATAAATATTGTCGTAGTTGAACTCCATCAGCACATCGTTACCTGCTACACCTAAATGTGCGGCACCAAACGCAACGAATGTAGCAACATCAAAACTGCGAACCTTAATAAGTTTCAGTTTATTGATAGATGTATCAAAAATAAGTTTACGGCTGCTTTCTGAAAAAAAATCTTTTTCCGGTTCTATGCCAGACTTTTTTAAAATGGGAGAAAGCTCTTCAAGAATTCTGCCTTTGGGCACTGCAAAAATAATATTTTCCATAATTATATGCAGCCCCGACCGCTTAATTCTTAGCTAAAGATATTGTTGGCAGGCCGCGTTTTTTCCAGTCTTCTATGCCACCAGGATATTTGTATAGGTTATTGTAACCGATCTCTGCTGCTTTATGAGCCGCCTTTGAGCTTGCAGGACATTGCTCGTTAGTGCAGTAAAAAACTACCGACTGAGATTTATCAGGAGCTATTTTTGAAAGAGTTTCTTCGTTAGTATCAGAGGCTGCAAGCTGGATAGCGCCTTTAATTACCGTACCATCAAACCAATCGCCACTTCTTGAATCTATAACAACAATTGATGGGTTTTCTGTTTGAAGTTTTTGGAGATCATCAGCGTTGATTTCTTTATACGGACCTGCAAATGCATTTGTGAAATTAAATATGGCAGAAAATACCAAGGCTAAAGCCAATAATTTTTTCATATAAGATCTCCTAATGTTTTGTTTGTACTACAGATAGTTAATTATTCCTGATTTTCAATAATATCAATCAATTCTTTTATCTGCTGCATATCAGCATTAGGATTAGGATATTTCTTGTTAAACTCTTCAACTTTCAGGGTAAATTTTAGTATCTCGTCCTGCTTGGTAATGGTTTGGATATCTTCCATTACCCACGCGGCCTGCGATAAAGAGCCCGCTTCAAGCAGTATTTCGGTATAGCCAAGCATTTGCGGTATCTGGTCTTGTGTTAGAAGCTTTTGACCTGATTTAGAAAGATCGGTACAAGATATTTTATTTACCTTAACAAAACTACCAAGATTCTCTTTCAGCCTGCTGAATACTCCGGCATCTGGCGATTTAGTTGCATCAGGTTTTATGCCGTTCTTTTCGTTGTACCAAGCCTCTACGGAAGCTCTTACCTCATAGAATGTTTGTTTAAGAAGGGTAAGTTCCTCATCTCTGGTTTTAGATTTCTGGAATATATCAACCAGCTTATCACGTACGACCTTAAGCTTATCGCCATCTTTCATTGAGCGCAGCTCTTCTTTCAAAGCCTCGCTGTTTTCCTGAGCCGTTACAGGCTCTTCAGCCGTTAGTTCTTCGTTACCAGCAGATTTAAAATCGTACTGTTCGTTCGGATTGTAGTCAACCGACATATCATCTTTGGAGTCAAGAATTTTAACCAGGTCGCCAACCTTGCCGTAAACATACTCCATTTTCTCATCTGAAACTTTGATGTTGGATACTTTTCTGGAAAGCATTGTTACCTGGAATGCCAGATACAATAGCGCTATCAGAAAAATAGCAACCAACGCCACTTGCAACGCCGAAGCTCTTTTGATGGAGGATTTTTTTACCACCTCGTATGAATCTGGAGCAACGCTCATTTTTATTCCTTATAATCGCATACCATCTTAACGAAATTTTCTTTGCTTGTCACCTGTGGTATAGAGATTTTTTTGAAATTTAACCCAGAAAGCCCGCGAACCACGTTGTTACTGAAACAAAATGCAACAGATCCTTCAACTATATGCTTTAAACTATGCTTAACCAATTGCTTGGCAAATATGGCTGCGGTTCTGGGCGAAAAGAAGGAATAGGCTTCAAATGAACTTGCTTTCAACAATTCAATGAATTCCTCAGAAAAATCTACCGGGTTGGCATTATATAGAATGATACGCTTATATTTATATCCCGCTTCAACAAGCCTTGCCTTCAAACCACCCTTGGTTACGTTAGCTGAGATGTGGTAAATGGGTGTTTTAACATCAACCCTAGATCTGATATATTTGAAAAGGGCGGCCTCGCTTGCATTTACATCCGTGGTTTCGGTCGCTGATTCAACATTCCGAAAACCTTTCCTGCGAGATTTTGCCGCCGTGTAATTGCCCACCGCTATAATTCTATAGCCACGCTTTTTTGTGTTCTTCGCCAGCGCACGAATTCCATTTGCCGAGGTAATGGCCACAACCGCATCATCCGGTATCTCTATTTTTTTATCGAGTATCTCTATTTCCAGAAGTGGCTGTATGTAGCATTTGTGAGCGCTTGCGGCCTCTATTTTCGCTTTAAGCTTAAGAGAATCTTTCAGCGGACGTGTAAGAACAATGTTCATAGCTCAAAAATTTCTCCAGTTTTAAATATCTCGGTTCCTGATAGCGTTTCAAGTATCAACTCACCTTCGTTATTTACATCTATAATGGTGCCGCTAACTTTTTTGCCTAAATAATCCAGCTCGATATTCTGGTTATATTTATATAATCTTTTAAGATATTCTGTGCGTAGGTTTTCAAGCCCTGAGGTTTTATATTCAACCATTATAGCTTTATAAGCAGATAATATATCTTTAAGTAGATTGTTGTTATCTATAGATACATATTCAGCTAAACAGGTGGCTTTGCGCTCTTTGTCCAAAAATTCGGGCCTGGAATTATTGTTAACACCAACGCCAATAATTATATAATTACTAATTTTTTCTATAAGTATTCCGCATAGTTTCTTGCCTTCGATGATTATATCGTTAGGCCATTTTATTTGTGTTGGTATTGCCTGAAGTGCGTTTGATATTACTAAAGGAGTTATTATCGCTGAATGCTGCGGCAATATAAAGTTTTTAGAATCTGCTAGAAGGGAGAAGAATAAATTACCTTCATCAGATATCCATTCCCTTCCCTGCCTACCTTTACCTGCAGTTTGGGTGATGCATGTTATTACCTGGTCGTTACTGGCTTTGTTTGCTTTAATCAGGCGTTTTGCCTCTTCCTGGGTAGAATCCAATATTTAATATTCGGCTATCTCGAAACTCTGAAATTTTGTTATAACAGCCATTAGAATAGTGATGATGTTGCTATATCAGCCGCCGAAAGGATTGTATCGCTGAAGAATATCATCAGCAGGGTGAACATTAGGGATACTAGTATTACAAACCTTAACATCAGGCTGTTATCAGAAATTATTATGGACGAGTTATTACTCTCATCAAAATACATAAGTTTGATGATGCGCAAATAGTAGTAACACGCCACCACAGATGTAACCACACCAATTATAGAAAGAGTTATATAACCCGCAGAGATAGCTTCCTTGAAAACAAAGAACTTACCGAAAAAGCCCGCCATAGGCGGAATACCCGCAACCGAGAACATAAAGGTAGCAAGAGCCAAAGCATATAGTGGATTTGTTTTTGCAAGGCCTGCTATTTCAGAAATGGCATCTACATCTTCATCAGCCTTTTGAATCAATGAAAGTATGGCAAATGTACCAATAGTGCCAACCATATAAATAGTTAAATACACAATTGCCGATTGGAAAGCTGGCTCTGTTCCTACTGCAACTGCAATAAGCATATAACCTACGTTAGCGATAGAACTATAAGCAAGTAACCTTTTAAAGCTGTTCTGGCGAAGCGCTGCGAATGCACCAACTATCATTGATGCAGCAGAAACAAGAATTAATATTTTGCCAAATGGCAGGAACATTGGACCTTCCATTACAGAAACCAGGCGCATTAAAAATACTATTGCAGCAATTTTTGGTGCGGTAGCAATAAAAGCCACAACAGATTTAGGTGCGCCTTCATATACATCTGGCGCCCACATATGCATTGGTACCGCCGAAAGCTTAAAGAACAAACCAGCAAGTATAAGTACAAAGCCAAACACCATACCAGGCGAAAGCGCTTCTATAGAGTTGTTAGATTTAATTATAGTAGCAAGTTCGCTGAAGTTGGTTGAGCCAGCAAAGCCATATATGAATGATGTACCAAATAATATTACTCCTGAAGCAAGTGCGCCAAGTACAAAATATTTTACGCCAGATTCGGTAGATTTTTCGCAATCGCGGTTAACAGCAACAAGCACATATAACGCCAAGCTTTGTAGTTCCAGCCCCAAGTAGAATGTTAGCAGATCGTTGCTTGAAACAAGTATGAACATACCCACAACAGCAAGAAGAAGAATCACCGGGAATTCAAAAACATTCTGGTTCGAGCCGGCATAAAAGCGTGAGTTCATACCAATGATACAAACAGCAGCAGATGTTATGCAAATTAAGAATTTAGAGAAGAACGCCAGAGGATCGTACACGAATGATTTTCCAAGCGCGGTTACCAGATACCAGTCAACGCCATTATCAAGCCTGCTTGCTTCAGATGCAGCGCCACCAGCTTCGTGCAGAAGATATATGGTTGAAATAAGTATTATGGCCGCTACAGCAAATAGCCTTTGCGCTATAAAAGGTTTTTTCTGGTTGAAAACACCGTACATTAAAAGCAGCATTGCAGATATGCTTAAGAATATCTCTGGTTTTAAATATGTAAGTCCATCAAGCATTTTATTTCGCAAAGTTAGTTAGTAATTGTGTAACTGAAGTTGATATATCACCAATTATAAGGCTTGGGAAAATACCATATAATATTGCTAAAGCTATTATTGGATAAAGCGCCATTTTTTCATAAACGTTAAGGTCTGTTAGATGTTCCACCTCAGGGTTTTTTATCTCGCCGTAGATAACGCGTTTGGTTAGCCATAGCATGTAAGCAGCACCAAGTACCACGCCAGTTGCAACGAATATAGAAACGAAGAAGCTATCTTTGAACACACCAAGCATAACAAGGAATTCACCTACAAAACCGCTTGTTCCCGGTAGGCCAACAGAAGCAAGCATGTATATTACAAAAGCCAATGCGAAGCGTGGCATTTTTTGAACCACACCACCGTAAGCATCAATCTTCTTAGTGTGCATTCTATCATACAGAACGCCAACACATAGGAACAATGCACCAGATATTATACCGTGGCTTAAGCACTGGAATATTGCGCCCTGCACACCCTGTTCATTAAGGGCAAATATACCTGCAGTAACATAGCCCATATGAGCAATAGATGAATATGCTATCATCTTTTTCATATCTTCCTGCATCAGCGCCACTAAAGAAGTATAGATGATCGCAATGGCTGAAAGTACGTAAACAAAGTTCACGAAATATTCAGATGCATTTGGTAACATTGGCAGTGAGAACCGCAGGAAACCATAAGCACCAAGTTTTAGTAGCACACCCGCAAGTATTATAGAACCAGCCGTAGGCGCTTGTACGTGAGCATCGGGCAGCCATGTGTGAACAGGCCACATAGGAACTTTTACCGCGAACGAAGCAAAGAACGCCAGCCATAGAATTTGCTGAATGTTCAGTGGAAGGGTTTTAGCTTTTTCAGTAAGTACAATTATATCGGTGGTACCAAACTGGCCATATAAATATAGCATTGCAAGAAGCAAGAACACCGAACCGAACAATGTATACAGGAAGAATTTAAGCGCCGCATAAACCCTGTTCTCAGCACCCCACACGCCGATGATAAGGAACATTGGTATAAGTGATGCTTCAAAGAAGAAGTAGAACAATACAAAATCGAGCGATACGAAAACACCGATAACAAGTGTTTCAAGAAGCAGGAAAAGTATCATGTAGTCTTTCACCTGCTTGGTAATGGAATTCCAGCTGGCAAGGATACAAATAGGAATTAATAACGATGTTAGGGCAACAAAATAAACCGATATTCCATCTATGCCTAACTGGTAGAAAATACCGGTGTTCTTTATCCATTCAAACTTCTCAACCAGCTGGTAGCCTGTTGCCGCCTCATCAAAATTATTTAGAATGCATAATGATATAGCAAAAACCGCCAGCGAGAATACAAGTGCAATTACTTTTGAATTTCTTTCAACGTTTCTGCCGCGTGCGAACGCAAATATCAACAGCGCACCAAGCAGCGGAAGGAAAGTTATAATTGACAAAATTGGTAAAGTTGTTTGCATCTATTTACCCAATAATAAATAAGTTAACATTGCAATTAAGCCTATAAGCATTGCAAAAGAATAGTGGTACACATAACCGCTTTGCAGCCTGCGGGCTAATACGCCGGCCTTATCGGAAACCCAGGCAAAACCATTCGGACCGAAACCATCAATAATTTTCTGATCTATTATCTTGGCAAAGAATGACCCAAGTTTTTTAGCCGGACGTACGAACAGGAAATCGTAAAGTTCATCAACATACCACTTATTCAGTGATAGGTTGTACAAAGGCTTGAAGGCCGTTGCCAGTTTTGCAGGAAGTTTTGGCGCAATTAAATAGAATAGAAACGCCAGAACGAAACCAACTGCGCCAACAACAAGCGGAGATTTTTTTACCCACTTAGGAACATGGTGAGCAAGCTCATAAATATTTTCATGCTCTTCTTCTTTTGCCTCAGTTTCTTTAACTTTTACAGCTTCTTTTGGTTCTTCTTTCACTTCTACTTCTGCGTGAACAGAACCTGCTATCGAACCATTCCAGAATTTTAATGAGTGGTCGATAATGCCATAATCTTTCGCCCAGATACCACCAACAAATACCGCTCCTATTGCAAGTATAAGTAGTGGCAGCAACATTACCTTCGGGGCTTCGTGAGCATGGTCAAACGTGTGGTGGTCGGCCCTGGTTTTTCCGTGGAAAGTAAGGAATATTAAACGCCATGAATAAAACGCTGTTAGCGTTGCGGCAGATATACCAAGCCAGTATGCTATTTCACCAAATTTATTGCCGTGTGCACCTGCTGCATACGCCGCTTCAAGCACCATATCTTTTGAATAATAACCTGAAAGATAAGGGAAGCCAGTAATTGCAAGCGTGCCAATTAACATCATAACATATGTGAAGGGAATTTTTTTCCAGATACCACCCATGTTACGGATATCCTGCTCGTGGTGCATTGCGTGAATAACTGAGCCGGCACCTAAGAATAATAACGCCTTGAAGAAACCATGTGTATATAAGTGGAACATGCCAGCACCATAAGCTGAAACACCGCATGCGAAGAACATGTAGCCAAGTTGTGAGCAGGTTGAATATGCGATGATCTTTTTAATATCGTTCTGTGTAAGCGCAATAGTTGCCGCAAAAAATGCCGTGCTTGCACCTACTATTGTTACCATGTTCAGCGCGATTGGTGAAAGTTCAAAAACCGGCGACATACGTGCAACTAAAAATATACCCGCAGTAACCATCGTTGCAGCGTGGATAAGGGCAGATACTGGAGTTGGGCCTTCCATCGCATCTGGCAGCCATGTGTGCAACCCAAGCTGCG
>CAZLZP010000010.1:29449-31772 GCA_964564045.1 uncultured Rickettsiales bacterium | reverse complement strand
CCAGCCGCCGTGCTTTCCTTCACCCATTCCATGACATTTGCCGCCCATCATAGGGCACTTGCCACCTTCTTCCATTGCAAAAGTTGCTGTAGATGCGCTAAGTATCAGAATAGAAATTGCTAATAGTTTTTTCATATATTACCTTTTTTGTTGTTATAATTAACTATACGTTGCCAGACTATAAAACCCTGCAAAATATATGCCAGATATTTTAGTTAGCCTTTTTGAACTCTATTTCGTTATCTTTCATATCGGCCAGTAATTTGGCTCCATCTTTAACCTTGCCTTCCAGTATCTCGGTGGCAAGCTTGTTCTGAACAATGTTCTGAATAACACGTTTCAGTGGGCGGGCGCCATAAACCGGGTCGTAGCCCTTATTAGCCAGGAACGTGCGCGCCGGGTCGGAAAGTTGCAGCGATATATTTTTGCTTTTCAGGCGTTTCTGCAGATCTGCCATCTGAATATCCACAATGTTCGCCATGTTTTCTTTCTTCAGCTTGTTGAACAGCAGAATTTCATCAATACGATTCAGGAATTCAGGGCGGAAGGCTTTACGCACCGCTTCCATAACTTTGGTACGTGCAAGTTCAACCGGTTCTTCATCACCAAGTGCGGCGATATATTCCGAACCTAAATTTGAAGTTAAAATTATTATTGTATTACTGAAATCAACCGTGCGTCCCTGAGAATCAGTTAACCTACCATCATCCAGCACCTGTAGCAGAATGTTGAAAACATCCGGGTGGGCCTTTTCAACTTCATCGAACAATATTACACGGTAAGGTCTACGGCGAACGGCTTCCGTTAATGTACCGCCTTCTTCATAGCCAACATAACCCGGAGGCGCGCCTACAAGCCTTGCTACTGAATGTTTTTCCATGTACTCGCTCATGTCGATGCGAATCATCGCCTCTTCATTATCAAACATAAATTCAGCCAATGCTTTTGTAAGCTCGGTTTTGCCAACGCCAGTAGGTCCAAGGAAAAGGAACGATGCCAGCGGTCGGCGTTCATCCTGTAAGCCCGCCTTACTGCGGCGTAGTGCTTCAGAAACAGCTTTCACCGCTTCATCCTGACCAACAACACGTTGGCGCAGTTTTTCTTCCATGTGAAGTATTTTATGTTTTTCGGCTTCCATAAGTTTATCCATTGGAATGCCTGTCCACTTTGCAACTACAGCGGCAATATCATCTTCGCCTACTGCTTCGGAAATAAATTCAAAATCTTTTTTATGTTCCAGCTCTTCAAGACGCTTTTTCAAACTTGGAACAACGCCGTAAGTCAGTTCACCTGCTTTTGCTAAATTACCTTCACGCTGCGCTATCTGCAGATCTGTATTCGCCTGTTCAAGCTTGGTTTTTAAAGTTTTTACCTCGTTAACTTTTGCCTTCTCGTTTTCCCAGGCTTTGGTTAATTCACCGGTTTCGGACTCAAGCTTTTTAAGCTCTTCCTCAATTTTTTTAAGCCTATCTTTAGAAACAGTATCGCCTTCTTTCTTCAGCGCCTCTTTTTCTATTTTCAGCTGAATAATTTTTCTATCAAGTTCATCAATTTTTTCCGGTTTACTATCTACCTGCATGCGAAGCTTGCTTCCGGCTTCATCTATAAGATCTATCGCTTTATCTGGAAGGAACCTGTCAGAGATATATCTGTTAGAAAGTATAGCTGCTGCAACCAGTGCTTCATCTTTTATTTTCACACCATGGTGAACTTCATATTTTTCTTTCAACCCGCGTAGTATGGAAATTGTATCCTCAACCGTTGGCTCGCTTACGAACACAGGCTGGAAGCGCCTTGCAAGCGCCGCATCTTTCTCGATATTCTTGCGGTATTCATCAAGCGTGGTTGCGCCTATACAGTGTAGCTCGCCTCGCGCAAGCGCCGGCTTAAGTAAGTTGGAAGCATCCATGGAACCTTCCGCCTTACCAGCGCCAACTAAATTATGTATCTCATCAATGAATAGAATAATCTGTCCGGCATCGGCAATAACTTCGTTAAGCACAGATTTCAGGCGCTCTTCAAACTCACCACGATATTTTGCGCCGGCTATAAGTGCGCCCAAATCCAGCACCATCAGCCTTTTATCTTTCAGAGTTTCAGGAACATCTCCCGCCACCATTCTGTTAGCCAAGCCTTCCACTATCGCGGTTTTACCCACGCCTGGTTCACCAATTAAAACCGGATTATTTTTTGTGCGGCGTGAAAGCACTTGCATGGTGCGGCGAATTTCCTCATCGCGGCCGATTACCGGGTCGAGCTTGCCTTCGCGGGCTTTCGCGGTTAGGTCTACTGCGTATTTTTCCAGTGCCTGATATGTGTTTTC
>CAZLZP010000010.1:26637-29439 GCA_964564045.1 uncultured Rickettsiales bacterium | reverse complement strand
TTTCCTTTTCTAATAGTTTTTATTGCACTCTTAACCTTATCTTTTGTCAAGCCTGCTTGTGTTAATATTTTTGCGCTTTCGCTGCTGCCTTCTTCCAGAATAGCCTCCAGAAATCTTTCACTGGTTGCGAATTCATCCTTATTCTTACTTGCCAGTTCCTGTGCCAAATCCATCAGTTTTGCCAGTTTCGGGTCAAGGTATAATTGCCCTTCGCTTCCGCCGGAAACCTTTGGCAGCTTATCAATAGCCGCCGCAAGTTTTGTAACAATACTATCTGGCTGGATATTGTTCTGCTCTAGTATTTTACGGTTAACGCCTTCTTTCTCAGGCGCTAAAAGTTCTTTCAGTACGTGCAATTCGGTAAGCTGCTGATTGCTGTTTTTTACGGCAGCGGCTGAGGCAGCTTCTACAGCTTCCTGAAAATTATACGTAAATTTTTCCGGTTTGAATCCCATACTGTTAACTTAGTACTTAAAAATGGAATTTCAATTGATAGCGATCAAGAAAGTTTAAATATACTCAAAAAAGTATTATTATAAGGGCGTTTATCAAGCAGAACAAAGCCTTCAGGGGTTTCAATATCCTCACGTTTGCTATGTTCGGCTATAATTACCGCGCCATCACGCAGCCAGCCATTTTCGTGCAGGCTTTTCATGGTAGGTGGCACAAGCTTCATTTCGTATGGAGGGTCCATAAAAATAACATCGCACCTCAATGGCGCCCTTGGTAGTTTTGTGCCATCGGCCTTGTTGAACATGCATTCACGGGTGATGCCTAAATTCTCGGCATTTTCTTTGGTTATATCAAGCGTTCTGCTGTTCAGATCTACGAATAATATTTTTTCTGCCCCGCGCGATGCCGCTTCAAACCCCATTATGCCTGTGCCGCAATAAATATCAGCAATTATTCTGCCTTGTATAAGGCTTGGATTCTCTTCGTTTATAAAATTTACTTCACGCAGAAATTTTCCGTGCTGAAGCAGATTGAACACCGCCTGACGTACTTTGCTGCTGGTAGGGCGCAGCTCGCCTTTCTTATCTTTGTATGAAAGAATAGGTTTATTCTTGAATTTGCCTGCTGTTATTCTCAAAATTCCCCAACTATTTAATTTTTACCAATGCGTGTTTCTTCTTGCCGGCTGAAAGTTTTATAACGCCATCTTTCATATGGGTTGAATTAACCATTAAGCCTATTTCAGCTATCTTCTCGTCATTCAGTTTTGCGCCGCCACCTTGTATAAGTTTTTTTGCTTCGCCGTTAGAAGTGGTTAAACCTGCTTCGGTAAATAGTTGAGAAACGGAAATGCCAGCAGAAAGTTTTGCGCTTTCAACTTCGTAAACAGGCAGGTCATCACCCACGCCGCCTTGTTCAAAAACTTTCTTTGCGGTTTCTTCTGCCGCCTTTGCGGCATCTGCACCGTGAAGAAGTTTTGTTGCTTCGTTAGCTAAGGTTTTTTTGGCTTCGTTAATGTTTCCTGCCATGGCCGCTTTAATTTCATCTAGCGAAAGTTCAGTGAATAACTTCAGGAATTTTTCAACATCCTTATCGTCGGTATTGCGCCAGTACTGCCAGTAATCGTAAGGCTTTAAAAGCTCGGCATCTAGCCAGATAGCGCCATCTGCCGTTTTGCCCATCTTCGCACCAGAAGATGTGGTAAGTAGCGGGGTTGTAAGGCCGAATATAGATTGATACTCTAGGGTTCCTCTCATTAAAGCATTTGAGTCCATTCTATGATGTAAATCAGTACCATTTACAATATTACCCCATTGGTCACTTCCACCAATTTGAAGGCGGCAACCGTATTTTTTGTTTAGCTCAACAAAGTCGTAAGCTTGAAGAATCATGTAGTTGAATTCAAGAAATGAAAGGTTCTGTTCACGTTCAAGGCGAAGTTTTACCGAATCCATACTTAGCATTCGGTTCACGGAAAAATGGCGGCCAATATCACGCAGATAAGTGAACATATTCAGCTTACTTAGCCATTCATCATTATCAACCATCTGGTAGTTGTTCAGAAATTTATCAAAAACTTTTTTAATACCGGCTTTGTTGGCTTCTATCGCTTTATCATCCAGCACTTTGCGGGTTTCATCCTTGCCGCTTGGGTCCCCAATTTTTGTAGTGCCACCACCAAGCAGAACTATTGCTTTATGCCCGCAGTTTTCGAGCCAGCGCAAAACCATGATTTGCATTAAACTGCCGGCGTGAAGGCTTGCTGCCGTGCAATCAAACCCAATGTACGCAACGCCCTGGTTGCCAGATGTTTCGCAATCGTTCAGGTAGTTATCTAGCCCATCAAAATCGGTGCAATCTTGGATAAAGCCGCGTTCCTTTAATGTATTTAAAAATTTTGATTTAAAATTTGTTTTCATATTCTTTAAATTTATCCTACTGATAAATTGTCAATCAGCCTTGTGTTCTTCATCCACGCTGCGCCGAAAATTCTTGTTTTATCACTTGCGGTTTTGGTTACTTGCAGCGAGTCTTCTTCTCTGGCTTCAATATAATCTACTTTACCGAAGCCGCTATCTATTAAATAACTTTTAGCGTCATTTAGCGCGGTTTCAATATTGCCGTTATTTTTTATGCGTTTTGCGGCCTCTTTTATTGCAAAATGTAGTTTTGCCGCCTGCTTGCGTTCACTTTCCGTTAAGTATCGATTGCGACTGCTTAGAGCCAGCCCATCTGGCTCGCGCACGATAGGTGCGCCAATAATATTCACGCCTTTGAAATTATCTTTCAGTATCCAAAGCTGCTGAAAATCTTTCTCGCCGAATATTGCAACATCGGGTTTTATTATAT
>CAZLZP010000010.1:3672-26627 GCA_964564045.1 uncultured Rickettsiales bacterium | reverse complement strand
CCACCTGCACAACTCCGGCAAAATGGCCAGGGCGAAACGCGCCGCACAGAATATCTGCATTCCGCACATCACGCCTGCCATCATCAAGCCCGCTGCTGTACATTTCTTTAATATCAGGAATGAATGCCGCATTGCATTTTACCAACTCTAGCTGTTTACAATCATCTTCCAGCGTGCGGGGGTATTTGTTGAAATCTTCGTTGGGGCCGAACTGAGTTGTGTTCACAAAAATAGAGGCGATAACAATATCAGCGTTCTGCCGTGCAAGCTTAACCAGTGATAAATGTCCCTCATGCAGGGCGCCCATGGTAGGTACAAAGGCAATTTTGGCCGTTTTGCCTTGACGCACTTCGCTTATGAAATTACTAATTTCTTGTTTGGTTCTAAAAACTTTCATATGACCGATATATCAAAATCAGGCGCAATACTAGCTTATCAAAGCCTTATAACAAGCAAAAAAATTCTGCCGGATGCCGCGCAGGAAAAAGTGCTGAATGCGCTGAATTCCCTTAACTCTGAACTGGAAGCCTACTTTAAGCCCAAGCAGAATATAATTTCTAAACTTTTTGGTAAAAAGCCTGTGCGCCCGAAGGGGCTTTATATTTACGGCGGGGTGGGCAGGGGCAAATCTATGCTTATGGACCTGTTCTTCGATAACTTCGATGCCGAGATTCCTTCTCGCCGAACGCACTTCCACGCGTTCATGAGCGAGGTTCAAACCCGCATAAAAGAATGGCACGATAACACAGAAGGCAAGGGTGATGATGTTATAAAATACGTTGCCGATGAAATTTCCCGCGATGCGAAGGTTCTGTGCTTCGATGAAATGCAGATAAACGATATTGCCGATGCCATGATAATTGGCCGGCTGTTCGAAGCGCTAATGCAAAACAATGTGGTGATAGTTGCAACTTCAAACCGCCACCCCGATGAACTCTACAAAGATGGTTTGCAGCGCGATAGGTTCATTCCGTTCATTGAAATGTTCAAGCGCGAGATGAAAATTATAGAGCTGCAAAGCGGTGCAGATTATCGCCTTATACATATTGGTAACTTATCGCAAACCTACTTCACGCCGCTTGGCCTAGGTTCTAGCACCTTCATAGAAAAGGCGTATAACGAACTTTCCGGCGGTGGTAAAAGCAACCCCAAAACTATCGATGTTCGTGGCAGAAAAATAACCGCGCTTAAATCGCACGGCGATGTTGGCTTTTTCACCTTTAAATCTTTATGTGATGCAAACTTGGGTTCAGAAGATTATATGGAAGTGGCCCGCCAGTTCGGCACTATAATTATTTCCGGCATTCCAAAAATGAAGAAGGATGATTATAATTTAGCCATTCGCTTTACCAAGCTGGTAGATGAGCTATACGAGCATAAATGCAAGCTTATCTGCACCGCTGAAGTAGCCCCACAAGAACTTTACCTGGAAGGTACGCAAAGCTTTGAATTCGCCCGTACAACTAGCCGCCTAATTGAAATGCAATCCCCCGAATATATGCAGCTAGAGCATAGAAGTTGACCCTACCAACTGGCCGTCATTCTGAAAAATTTTTCTAAGAAATAATTTATTCAGAATCCAATGGTTACTTTATTGCGAAGCAGTTCAAAGCTAGTTTATAATGATGAGTTCGCTGCGCTCACAAATTATGTCATTTGGATTCTGGCGTTCGCCAGAATGACGACACAGAAGTATATTTTTAACTAAATATAAGGCTAAGGATAAAGATTATGAACCCATAATCCTTTGCCTGTAATTCAAAAGTAAATTTCTTATTTTGGAATTTCATAAATATAAATTTAATTACTATACTTATACCATAAAAATGATAAACTTCCACTCATGGCGTTACGCAGTATAGATATGGTTTATTGCCCTAAATGTGGTGGTGATAAAATAGTTAAGAATGGCTTTGTAAAAGGTAAACAAAGACTAAGGTGTAAGCCATGTAAATTTAATTATACAAAATACCATACTAGCTATATAGATAATCTAGTAAAAATTATGAATTTAAAAAGGATTGCTCTCCACATGAGAATCGAAGGTTTGAGTCTATCTTATATTGCGCGTACGCTTAATAGCAATAAACCAACTGTAAAAAGGTGGATAGATTCTGGAATAAACGAAATAAGAAAATCAAAAATTAATAACCGCTTAGGAGCTGATTATTTAAGTAATGAAGATATAATAGAGCGTATAAATAAAAACCCAGATACAAGCTATTATATAGTTGAATTTCCATCAAATAATTGGAAGCGCGGCAATATTATTAGTTTTTTATATTTTTAAAGTTTAACTAGCTCAGTTTGCTAACAGCTTCGGCTATGCGTTGAAGTGCTTTTTGTAGGTTCTCATCGCTGGTAGCGTACGAAATTCGGAAGAAGCCTTCAGCGCCGAAGGCGATACCGGGAACAACAGCAACAAGGTAATCTTCCAGCAGGTAGGCTGCAAAATCGTTATCGTTATTTATAACTTTGCCGTTTGCGGTTTTCTTGCCGAATAAGCCGCTGCAACCAGGGAACACATAGAAAGCACCTTCTGGGTTGTTGCATGTAAGGCCAGGAATTTCCCTCAAGCCTTTAACCAGCATATCGCGCCTGCGTTTGAATAATTCGTTATTCGGTGCAATGAAATCTTGCACGCCATTTAGTGCTTCCACCGCCGCCGCCTGAGAAATAGAGCTTGGGTTAGAAGTACTTTGGCTTTGTATAACAGATATGGCTTTTATAAGTTCAACCGGGCCGCCTGCGTAACCAATTCTCCAGCCTGTCATAGAATATGCTTTGGAAACGCCGTTACAAGTTAGTGTACGATCTTTCAGTTTAGGTTCAACCTGCACCACAGTGTGGAATTTAAAGCCATCGTAATTTACGTGCTCGTAAATATCATCGCTTAGAATGTAAACATGCGGGAATTCAAGCAGAACATCAGTAAGCGCCTTCAGTTCCGCATGAGTATACGCAGCGCCGGTTGGGTTGCTTGGGCTGTTCAATATTACCCATTTTGTTTTAGGTGTTATAGCCTTACGCAGCTGGTCGGCCTTCATTTTGAAACCGGCTGCTTCAGAGCATTCTACAAACACGCTGGTGCCGTTACCAAGCGCCACTATATCGGGGTATGAAACCCAGTATGGAGCAGGAATTATAACTTCATCACCCGGGTTTAGCGTTGCAAGCAGGGCGTTGTAAATAACCTGTTTGCCGCCTGTACCAACGGTAATGTTAGCAGGCGTATATTCAATTCCGTTCTCGCGTTTGAATTTATCAACCACGGCTTTTTTAAGCGCCGGAGTTCCATCTACCGCGGTATATTTTGTTTCGCCTTTATCGATAGCTTTTTTCGCGGCTTCTTTAATGTTCACCGGAGTATCAAAATCCGGTTCGCCGGCACCAAGGCCAATTATATCTTTGCCCGCAGCTTTTAGCTCTGCCGCTTTTGCAGTAACTGCCAAAGTTGGAGATGGTTTAATTTTCTTTAGTGAATCGGATATGAATGCCATTTTTTCCTCATGATTAAATCGGGCGCTTTATATAGGCATTTTCTATAAAATTCTAGTGTTTTTTGGGTAGCATCAATTAAGCCCATAGATGAAAGAGCAGATCAGCCCTTCTGTCACAAAGTCGTAGGCTGCCGGCGGTAGGGCATACCATATTTGCAGAGATAGATCAGATACAACATCACCATTACTATCGCCATCAAAGCATGATGTGTTCACGCCGGCAGACCTGAATATGCCAGATTCTGGTTTTCCGTCATCTAGTTTCTGATCTACACTGTAAGCTGCCGCCCCCGTAAGAACTTCAGAGTTTGGGAACGTGTTGCTGAGGCCTCTTACGAAGACAGCATTCTTTAGGGGAAATGCCTCTCCCAGGTAGCTTGTTATTGTCATCTTCGCGCCATCATATGCGGGCCAGACTGCATAATCCCAACTTATACCGGCAGAAAAATCTATGTCCTGGGGTGGTGTTGGGTTATTTGAGGCATCAACAGTTGATAACTCTCTGAGTCCTTGGGCGAGATACAGGCCTGATGCATAGAGTTGGGGCCATACACATACATTTTCTGATGATCCTATAGCATCAATTACACCATCATTGTTACCTTGTGGATCAAGTGCCTGTCCGCCATAGTAAAGAGCGTGATTACAAAACGTGTTTCCTGGAGGAAAAAAGGAATTATTTACATCACCTGGAACGCTACCGTATTTTGAGCGAAAGGTATTTACTGCTAGGTCTAGCTCTCTGAGGGCTCTTATCTGCTTATGTATTTTTGCCTGTTCCACAAGGCTTTGTCCAGCCAATGTGCCGCCAACCAGCAGGCCAACTATTACCAGCACTATGGCAAGTTCCACAAGAGTAAAACCATTTTTTACATTTATTTTATCTATCATTCCAAATCCTATTATCGATAAAATCAGAAGTAGTTACAAGCTTGTTTTTATCCAGGTAGAACAAGTGTGTTCCCTTATCTTTCAAGCTTATTTTATCTATTACCACGGCCTTATCGCAAACCAACTCAAACTTACCCAAATTTATCATATAATCGTACTTGCCACATTCGTCGTTATTCCAGAAGCTGCCGAAGGCCACATTTTTGTATATACATTTTTTACGGTTGCATTCCTGGTTACTTTTTATGAATTCTGGCTTTGCAACGCCAAGTTTACTGTTGAACTGGTAAAGCGCGAAGCTATCACGGTTGATGCCGAAATATTTGTAATTGCCATCATCCTGTTTCATGGCTATAAGGCTGCCGCTTTCGTTTATAACCATATCTGGCGCATCGGGCTTTTGCAGAATTAAATAATAACCCAGCAGAATAATTGGTATGCCCAAAAACCTTATTCGTGTTTTGAAAATGAAGAATATTAAAAACCCGGCCACCACATAGTAAATGAAACTGCCCGGAATATCGGCGGTGTAAGTAACGCTATCGGCCTTGGCGCTGATGAAGGCGCTTAGGTTTTTTATTACACCGGCGCCCCATGCCGCAACCCACAAGAACGGTTTTTCAATACCAAGCGGCATTGCAACTATTGAAAGGAATGCGAACGGCAGCACAATAATTGAAGCAATTGGTACGCCTATCATGTTTGAGAACACGCCGTAATTCTGGAATGTACCGAAATGCATAATGCCGAAAGGAGCGGTGGTGATGCTGGTGAATAAAGTGGAAGTTATTACGCCTGCAAATGTAAGTAGCCATTTTTTAACGAATCCTCTATCAATATTCAGATCGCGTTTGAAGTATCTTTCGTAAACTTCGTACATGCCAATAAGCCCGATAACAGCGGCAAACGAAAGTTGAAAGCCTGGGCTTACAACATTTTCCGGTCGTAGAATTAAAATGACCATTGCGGCGAAAGCAACCGGGTGCAGCGAGATAGAGAATCTGTCGAAGAATATCCCGATGAAAAATAGCAGCACCATTAAAAACGCCCGCACGGCTGAAACCGGCATGCCCGTAACCAGCAGGTAGGCAAAACCAAAACCAATCGCAATGAAGCAGCTTATCTTTTTAATATCGTGCTGCAGGGTTAAGCGTTGAGAAAAAGAGAGCAGGGTGCGTGCAAGGAAGAATATCCACACCATTGCAACAGACATATTCATGCCGGAAATAGCCACTAAATGCCCAAGGCCGGCGTTCTGCATGTTCTTTTTTGTTTCCTTGGAAATTTCTACCCTGTCGGCGGTTATCTGCGAAATTATTATACCTGCGGTGTCTTTATCGGGCACATTGGCATTCACCTTTTTGTAAAAATATTCCTGGAACCTATCTATGGCGTTGGCCTTTTTCTTCTGGAATATTTTCACCGGTGAAATGGCGTAACCGATAGCTCCAATTTTCTGAAAGTACGATATTTTGCTGAAATCGTATCCACCCGGATATATCGGCTTTTGTGCGGGTGGCATAAGCATGGCCTTGAAGGCTATTCTATCGCCCACAAGAATACTATCTTCCATTTTTGTTTTTACCGTAACGCGAATTCTTTGCGGCGTTTCCCAAACCGGAAAGCTTTTTATTTCCGGCCGCCACAGATCAACATTACGTATCACCAGCGTGGTGTCTTTTTCCTTACGTTCAATTTTTTCAAGGTCGGCGCGTATCCAAACGGGCTTGTCCAGAGGTTTTATAATTATGGTTTTAACTGTATCGGCGCGCAAGTTGGCAAAGAAAAACCCCGCCACAAAAAATGTAATGAATAAAAAACTAAAAACAAATCTTCTGAATTTAAATGCTGTTAGGCAGGCAAATACACATACGGCAAAAGCAGTAGCTGAAAATAATAGTTTTGGGTCGGAATTTAAGCTGAAGAATAGCAGCACTCCACCGCCAAGCGCAATAGGCGCAAGCAGATAAAGGCTTTGCAGTTCCTTCTCTAGAAAGAACCCAAATATTTTTTCTGGGATGTTTTTTAGCTTTATCATGTTCAGATTCAAAAAAACTACCGACGTTGCGAGCGTAGCGAAGCAATCCAGCGCCTAACCTATAATTTCAGAATATAGGTCTTTCCACAAAGGATTTTTTTCTTCAATTAATTTTAGTTTCTTATTTCTAGAACCGCCTTTCAGCTGCTTCTCTCTCAGGGCGGCACTTTCCATTAGTTCGTGCGCTTCATAATATACCAAAATTATGCAATTATATTTTTTAGTAAAGCCATCAGTTACTTTTTCTTTGTGTTCCCAAACACGCTTAACAAGGTTTGAGGTAGAGCCGGTATATAACGTTCCGTTCTTTTTATTTGCCATTATATAAACTGCTGGTCTTTTCATAACTTTTTCTGGATTGCTTCGTCGTTACACTCCTCGCAACGTCGAAGGAGGGTATAGATTAGACTTTCTTAATCAGCATTTCTTCTCGCGCCTTTCTCATCTGCGCGAAGTCTTCATCGGCATGGTATGAAGAACGTGTAAGTGGGCTAGAGGCCACCATTAAGAAACCTTTATTGTAGCCAACCTTCTTGAAGTTATCGAACTCATCAGGCGTTACGTATCTATCTATTTTTGCGTGCTTAGGCGTAGGCTGCAGGTATTGGCCTATGGTCATGAAATCAACCTCTGCGCTGCGAAGATCATCCATAAGCTGGAAAACCTCATCATTCGTTTCACCCAAACCAACCATAAGGCCAGACTTTGTAAATATGCTTGGGTCTAGCTCCTTCACTCTTTTTAGCAAATGCAGTGAGTGGAAATATCTTGCGCCCGGGCGTATCTTTAAATAATGCGAAGGCACGGTTTCAATATTATGATTGAACACATCTGGCTTTGCCGCAACAACAACTTCCAGCGCGCCTTCTTTCTTCAGGAAATCTGGCGTTAAAATTTCGATAGTTGTTTTAGGCGTGGTTTTTCTAATTCTTAAAATACATTCCGCAAAGTGCTGTGCACCGCCATCATCCAGATCATCCCTATCTACCGAGGTTATAACTATATGGTTCAGGCCCAGATCTTTCACGGCCTTCGCTAAATTTTCCGGCTCGTGCGGATCAAGCAGGTTAGGCTTGCCGGTTTCTACGTTGCAGAATGCGCAGGCGCGGGTGCAGATGCTGCCCATTATCATTACTGTTGCGTGTTTCTTTGCCCAGCATTCACCAATATTAGGGCAGGCGGCTTCTTCGCATACAGTAACCAGTTTATTCTTTTTAATTATATCTTTGGTTTGAACATAGCCCGCAGAAACAGGTGCTTTAACGCGCAGCCAGTCTGGCTTCGGCGGAGGCATATTAACCGGGTTCTTCGCCTTTTCCGGGTGGCGTAACTTTGTAACTTCAATTTCCATGAAATTAAACCTCTGTTCCGCCCACTGTAAGCCCGCCAATTAGCATTGAAGGCTGGCCTACGCCTACTGGTACGCCCTGACCATCTTTACCGCAAGTGCCAATGCCATCATCCAGGCTCATATCGTTAGCTATTGCTTTAATTTTGGTTAGGCAATCTGGGCCGTTGCCAATTAAGGTTGCGCCTTTTATTGGAGAAGTGATTTTTCCATCTTCAATTTTATATGCTTCGTTCGCGCTGAACACGAATTTGCCGGAAGTTATATCAACCTGTCCGCCACCGAAACTTACTGCGTAAATTCCTTTCTTAACCGACCTGATAAGTTCTTCCTGAGTTTTATCGCCGTTCAACATGTATGTGTTTGTCATACGCGGAAGCACAGAATACTCGTAGCTTTCTCTGCGGCCATTACCTGTTGGTTTCATTCCCATTAAACGCGCGTTCATTCTATCCTGCATGTAGCCAACCAGAATTCCATCTTCAATTAATACCGTTCTGTTACTTGGAGTGCCTTCATCATCAACTGTTAGGCTGCCACGTCTATCATTCAGTGTGCCATCATCTACAACTGTAACGCCTTTCGCCGCTATCTGCTGGCCCATTAAATTACTGAATGCGGAAGTTTTCTTGCGGTTGAAATCGCCTTCCAAACCATGGCCAATTGCTTCGTGCAATAATATGCCGGGCCATCCGCTGCCAAGAACAACATCCATTTCACCAGCAGGGCCGGGTATGGCTTCCAGGTTCACCAAACCTTCACGCAGGGCTTCATCAGCGGCGTGTTTCCAGCGTTTCTCTGTCATGAATTCTTTGTAGCTGCTTCTGCCACCAAAGCCGTAAGATGCCTTTTCACGCCTGCCATCTTTTTCAAGCATTACTGAAACGTTAACGCGAACAAGCGGACGAATATCGCTTATTTCAAAACCATCGGCACGTATTATATGTACCACCTGCCATTCACCGGCAATGGATGCGCTAACCTGTTTCACCAGATTGCTTTTGCCACGCAGATAGGCATCTATAAGGTTAAGGAATTTTATTTTTTCTTCGAACGAAACCTCATCAAGCGGGTTAACATTCGAGTATAAAGTTTTACTCGCTTTTACTGGGGCTGTATCAAGCTTGAAACTTTTTGCGTTGTTCTTTACAGCGCCAACAACATTTGCAGCTTTTTTAATTGCAGCGATATCAAGAATGGAAGAATGTGCGTAACCAGTTGCTTCACCCATTATACCACGAAAACCAAAACCCTGTGTGGTATCGAACGATGCGCTTTTAATTGTTCCTTCATCAAGCGTTATAGCTTCACTAACATTATATTCCATGAACAATTCGCCATCATCCATGCCGGAAAGTGTATCAGTAACTACTGATGCAATTTTTCTTTGGTCTAAGCCGTAATCTTGAAAAAAAATTTTGTTTGAAACAGAAGTCGCTTGCAATTTGATACCTACTATTATATTTGAGTTTCGTGGACATTTATATAAAGCTTAATTACTGAAATTCTATATGAAACTTAGAACTTTTTTCTACTCTCTTTTAGGGCTGATAATTTCCCTTCCAATTCAATCGGTTGCTAATCAACCAAAGCCGTGGCAAATAAACTTTCAGGAACCAGCAACTCCTGTTATGGAAAGGCTTGTAGGTCTTCATAACGGCCTGATTATTATGTGTTTTGCGGTATCTTTGTTTGTTTTAGCTCTACTTATATATGTATGCTACCGCTTCAGCGAGAAGAGGAACCCGGTTCCAAGCAAAACTACCCACAACACAATGATAGAGGTGGTTTGGACGGTTATTCCTATCCTTATTCTGCTATCTATAGTTATCCCTTCCTGGCGCCTTATTGTTTATATGGATAAAACCGACAAGGCTGAAATTACCCTAAAAGCTATAGGCTACCAATGGTACTGGGGCTACGAATACATGGATGGTGAAGGCAAAGGAATTAACTTTGAATCTTATATAAAAACAGCTGATGCTACAGATGCTGCACTTAAACTTCAGCCCGGCGAGCCTCGTAATCTTGCGGTAGATAAAGAAATAGTACTACCTGTGAATACTAATGTTAGGCTTCTTACTACAGCGGCAGATGTTATACACGCATGGACCATTCCAGCGTTTGGCGTAAAAATAGATGCTGTTCCTGGTCGCGTTAATGAATCTTGGTTCAACATAAATAAAGAAGGTGATTATTACGGCCAATGTTCTGAACTTTGTGGCTCTAAGCACGCTTTCATGCCTATTCACGTAAGAGCGGTTTCTAAAGAAGAATATTCTAAGTGGGTTGTTTCCAGGAAGAAAGAGCTTGGCGTAAAAGATGAAGCTCCTGCTGAAGAAGAGAAAGAAGAAAAAGCGGAAGCAAAAAAAGAAGAAAAGAAATCATAATAAATAATAACTAAGGACGAAACTATGGAAGGCGCACCTAAAGGTTGGAAAAGATGGGCATACTCAACTAACCATAAAGATATCGGCACAATGTATATTATATACGCTATTGTGGCTGGTCTTATTGGTGCTGGTATGTCGGTATGGTTCCGTATGGAACTTCAGCAACCTGGTGATCAGATATTTCACGGTAACTACCAGTTCTTCAACGTTCTTGTAACTGCCCATGCGCTTATAATGGTGTTCCTGATGATAATGCCTGCCATGATAGGTGGCTTTGGTAACTGGTTCGTTCCGCTTCAAATTGGTGCGCCAGATATGGCATTCCCGCGTATGAATAACATTTCATTCTGGTTGATGGTTCCTGGTTTGATACTTCTTGTTACAGGTGTTATGTGGCCGTTCGACTTCGTCACAATGTTCAAGGAAATGGGAACTGATGCATATAAAGGTACAATATTTGCGTACTATGATGCTGCAGGCGGTCCTGGTACAGGCTGGACCATCTATCCTCCGCTTTCTGCCAAGGCTGATATATCTGTAGATTTTGCTATTCTGGCGCTACACTTATTGGGTGCATCTTCAATTCTTGGTGCGATAAATTTCATCGTAACTATCCTGAACATGCGCGCTCCTGGAATGACCCTTCACAAAATGCCTCTATTCGTTTGGGCGGTGTTAATAACTGCGATTCTACTTGTTCTTGCTATGCCGGTACTTGCTGGTGCTATCACAATGTTACTAAGTGACAGGAACTTCGGTACGCACTTCTTCGATCCTGCTGGCGGCGGTGATCCTGAATTGTTCCAGCACTTATTCTGGTTCTTTGGTCACCCGGAAGTTTATATCATCATCCTTCCTGGTTTTGGTGTTATCTCGCAAATAGTTTCTACATTCTCTAAAAAGCCCGTATTCGGCTATTTAGGAATGGTTTACGCTATGAGCGGTATCGGCTTTGTTGGCTTTGTAGTATGGGCGCACCATATGTTCACCGTTGGTATGGAACTTAATACCCGTCTGTATTTTACCGCGGCTACAATGATAATCGCTGTACCTACCGGTATCAAAATATTCAGCTGGATAGCTACAATGTGGGGTGGTTCAATTTCCTTCAAAACTCCAATGCTATGGGCTATCGGTTTCATATTCCTGTTCGTGGTAGGTGGTGTAACTGGCGTTGTACTTGCTAATGCCGGCATGGATATTCCAATGCACGATACATATTATGTGGTTGCACACTTCCACTATGTAATGAGCCTTGGCGCGGTATTTGCGGCATTTGCGGCATTCTATTACTGGTTCCCGAAAATGTCCGGCAAAATGATACCTGAGTGGTTCGGTCAGCTTCACTTCGTTGTAACATTCATTGGCGCAAACCTTACATTCTTCCCTCAGCACTTCCTGGGGTTAGCAGGTATGCCACGCAGATACGCTGATTATCCAGATGCATTTGCAGGCTGGAACAATATAAGTTCTATCGGTTCATACATAACAATGGCCGGCGCTTTAGCTTTCGTGGTTGTTGTGCTGTACTGCCTTAAAAAAGGCAAGCCAGCGGGTGATAACCCATGGGGCGTAGGTGCTAATACTCTGGAATGGACAATACCTTCTCCGCCGCAGTATCATACATTTACCACCCAGCCTCATATCGGCGATAGCGGTCATCACTAAGCCTAACTTATACATAAATTATATATCCGACTGAAATCATAACAGAAAATTTATAAGCAGGCTGGTATTACTTGGAAACTTTAACCTATAAGGAGTTTCCAATGTCGCTTAAAAATACATCAAAATTATTATCAATTACTATTGCTACCATGCTAATGTCTGCCTGCCATAATGGTGCTATGGTTGAAAATATGACAGTTGGTGCCGAACCTGGTGCTGATTTCGGTAAATTTACAAATGGTATCAGATTAACAGATGCTGAAAATGCTACCAGATGGGATTCCAGAGTATCTGATAAGAATTTCCACGAAGCTCTTCAGAATTCTTTATATTCAAACGATCTTCTGAACACTCAGAACCCAAGGTATGAACTTAGCGCTAATATCGTTCAGTTAACGCCGCCAACTCGTGATCATGATATGCACGTAACTTCTGCAATACAATATGTTCTGCATGATCTAAGCGATTACGATAATTATAAGTTAACAATAGATAAAACTATTGAAAGCTATGCATCCGCTTCAAAAAAAGACGAGCCTTTAGCTAATAATAGAAAAAGAACAGTTGATGAACGTGCTATTAATGCTAACATAGACCAGTTTGTAAACTACTTAAGAAGATAATTTAACTAACGGAGAACTCTATGAAAACTAAATGTTGCGGATTAAAATACGTACTGGCGATAATTGCCTTTGCTCTTATCGGTTTTGGTTCAGGTTACCTGTGGCACGTGTTTGAAAGCGCGTGGAACACTGAAGGAATGAAAGCAGTGTGGCGTCCTATGGATGCTCCGCACTGGAAATGGTTCCCGGCTGCATATGCCCTGCAGGCTATCATATTCGTTTCGATATTCTGCTGCCTAGGTAAAGCACTTTCATGCTGCCCTTGCAGCTTTATGCGTGGTGCCAAGTTTGGTTTTAAAGTGTGGCTGATAGCTGCCCTTGCAGGTGCTCCGTTCATGTTCATAACTCATAACATCACTATGGATGTTGTGGTGCTTTGCCTTGTAACGCACTTCATAAACTTTGTAATTGGCGGTGCGGTTGCATCTAAAATTCTTGGTAACATCTGGTGTGCGGAAAGCGCATGCGATACCGGTGAAGCTAAAGGTGAGTGTGGCTCTGAAAAACCCGCTGGTTCTTGCCACTCTGGCAAAAATCACTGTGGCGGTAAAAACCACTGCGGCTCTAAAGAATAAATGCGGTTGCCATTAATGGCAATTTACTATAGAGAAAGGGCTGAATTAAACTCAGCCCTTTTTTTATGACTATAGCCCAAAGAACATACGAACAGCAAATTCAAGAAGTTAAAGATTATATCTCGCTTCTTAAGCCGCGCGTGATGAGCCTTGTGGTGTTCACCGGACTTTGCGGAATGTTGGTTGCGCCCGGGCATATAAACCCGCTTATCGCAGTTATTTCTATTCTGTGCATAACAATTGGCAGTGGCGCAAGCGGTGCAATAAACATGTGGTACGAGCGTGAGCTTGATGCGAAAATGGAGCGCACTAAAAACCGTGCTCTTCCGCAGGGAAGGCTTAACCCAGCTAACGCGCTTGATTTTGCTGGTGTGCTTGCATTCTTTTCGGTGTTCATGATGGCTTTTGCGGTGAATATTCCTGCAGCTTTCCTTTTGCTTTGTGCAATTTTATTCTATGTTTTCATTTATACTATCTGGCTTAAGCCGCGCACTCCGCAGAATATAGTTATTGGTGGCGCTGCTGGTGCATTCCCGCCAATGATAGGCTGGGTTTCAGTTACCGGCCATATAACTATCGAGCCGATAATATTATTTGCGATAATATTTTTCTGGACACCGCCTCATTTCTGGGCGCTTTCGCTATTCCGTAACGAAGATTATAAACGTGCAGGAATTCCGATGATGCCTGTAATTCACGGCATTGATGAAACCAAGAAGCAGATGCTTATTTATACTTTTGCTTTATTTGCCATATCGCTGCTGCCATTCTTCTTTGGCTTTGCACAATATATATATCTTGTTTCTGCCGCACTGCTTGGCTTTAAATTCATTCATCATGCGGTGGAAGTTTACCGCGATCCTTCCGAGAAGAACGCTAAAGGAATGTTCTGGTTCTCGATAAAGTATCTGTTTGTATTATTTCTGGTTCTGGTTATAGATAGCCTTACAGCAACTTACATTTACTAATATGCCCATCGAAAAAACCCACGAAGATAAGAAAGTTAAGAACTACCTGATACTTGGCCTATTACTTCTATTTGTAATAGCGGTATTTGCGGTTACAATAGTAAAGCTTGATGCTGCAGGTGAAAAATTAAGAACCACACCTACTGAAGAAAAAACCCCTCAACAATGAAAAAGAACTCCCAAACTGCCATGAACGTACTTGCTATTGTGGTGGGTATGTTTGGCCTGGCATATGCTTCTGTGCCTTTATATAATGCATTCTGTAAAATAACCGGTTTTGGCGGTACAACTCAGGAAGCAATCAGTTTGCCTGACAAAATATACAACAGAGATATTAAAGTTCTGTTCAACACAGAAGTAAGCCCCGAGCTAGACTGGAAGTTTAAACATCTGCAAGATTCAGTTGTGGTTAAGGTTGGGGAAGAGAAACTGGCCTTTTTTGAAGCCACTAATGTTGGAACTAAACCGCTGGTAGGAATGGCCAGCTATAATGTTGTGCCCACAAAAATGGGACAGTATTTTGTTAAGCTGAAATGCTTTTGTTTTGAGCAACAGGTTATAAACCCCGGGCAGAAAGTTAGCTTCCCGGTGTCGTTTTTTATTGACCCAGAGATTATGAATGATAAAAACCTTGATGATGTTAAGGAAGTTGTTCTTTCATATACTTTCTTTAAGTATGAAGGCAAAAACATCAAAAAAATTAACAACTAAAAATAAACATTTATGTCGCACGATAACGATCATCACCACGAAAAGAATCACCCTTATCATATTATAGAGCTTAGCCCGTATCCTATTCTTATGTCTATTTCTATGTTGGTGCTGGCTTTCGGGCTTATTCTTACACTGCATGATATTCCTCATGCTTCAAGGCTACTTGGCGTGGGTATTATGTCTATGCTTGCATGCTTTTTCTTCTGGTGGAGAAAAGTTATACGCGAAGGTTTGGTTGAGCATGAACACACAACAGCCGTTCAGAAGGGTTTGCGTTTGGGTATGGCGTTATTTATCCTTTCTGAAGTAATGTTCTTCTTCGCATTCTTCTTCTCGTATTTTTCATCATTCTTCCACGCAATATGGTTTGATAGTGTTGTTTATGATTTTGATGCGCTTATCAACACAGCGAAAGATCTTCCATGGCCTCCTGAAGGCGTAAAAACGTTCGATCCTTTCGACCTTCCGTTCCTTAATACGCTTATTCTTCTGCTTTCTGGCACTACGGTAACATGGGCTCACCACGCACTTCTTCATAACGACAGAAAAGGCGTTATTCGTGGTTTGGCATGCACTGTATTTCTTGGTGTATTGTTCACCTGCTGCCAGGCGTTTGAATATTCTCACGCGGCGTTCTCGCTAGATACTAACAACTATTCGTCTAACTTCTTTATGGCTACTGGTTTCCACGGTGCCCACGTTCTGATCGGTACTACATTCCTTGCAATTTGCCTGGTGCGTGCAATTCGTGGTACATTATCGCCAGAAGGTCATTTAGGCTTCGAATTCGCTGCATGGTATTGGCACTTTGTCGACGTAGTATGGTTGTTCTTGTTCGTGAACATCTACTGGTGGGGCAAATAATTCTACTAGGCTTTGCGTAAATTGAACAATTTTCTTCGAGTTGATATGCTCATTTATTAAGTATAAACTCCGCTATCATCTCTCGAAAACCGTCAATTTCCTCTAAAGCCTAGCGAATTATTTAGGTTATCAAATAAAATCTAAACAATGTCGTATCCTAAAATAATTAGAAGGTCTTTATCGCTAAAATGCCCGGCATGTGGTGAAGGCAAAATATTCGAAAGCTATATTAAAATAAAGCCAACTTCCGCCTGTACCAAATGTGGGCTGGATTTTACAAAGTTCAACGTGGGTGATGCTCCGGCATATTTCAGTATATTCACCGTTGGCGTTCTGGTGCCTGTGCTGGCCATTATTACTGAGATATACTACCAGCCTTCATTTCTGGTTCATGCGGCATTATGGCTTCCAATAACATTTTTATTTTGTTACTTAACACTTATATATATTCGGTCTATATTCATTCACATTGAACATAAGGCGAACCATGAGAAATAAAATATTCACAATATTCTGCCTTTCGTGGGCGTTGTTATTCGCTTACCTTGGCGCATGGCAGGTAGAGCGCATGCACTGGAAAGAAGGGCTTATGGCGCAGGTGGAAAAATACAAAAGTGCCAACCCTGTAGAATTCAACATTGAAAGTTACAATGCCAAGAACGACCTTTTCAAAAAAGTATTCATGAATGGAAAGTTCCTGCACCAGAACGAAATGCTATTGGCGGCGAAATACCACGATTCAGATCGCGATAAGAATGAACTTGGTTTTCACATTCTTACGCCGTTCATAACAACTGAAGGGGTTATAGTATTCATCAATCGCGGCTGGGTACCAGAAAAATACAAAACCAAGGAATCTCGCCCTGATAGTTTATATGAAGGTAACATTGAAACCACAATTGAAGGCATAGTGCGTGAAAATCATGGCAAGGCGCCGTGGTTCATGCCGCAGAATGTGCCTGATAAAGATATCTGGTTCTGGATAGATATTCCGGGAATGACGAAACGCCTGAAAGATACATCGGAACTGCAGAACATTAAGCCGGTGCTAATACAGCAAACTAATCTTACCACAAAAAATAACTTTGCTTACCCTGAGCCGCTAAAATCTGATATTTCTTTTTATAATCAGCACCTTACCTATGTAATTACTTGGTTTACTTTATCGGCGGTTATTGTTATAATGTGGCTGATTTTTTTAAGGAAGAATAGGAAGAAGTTGGGGGAGTAATGCCAGAATTGGTATCCGGTACATCAGTAGATAAACAAGCGAATGAGATTCTTGCTAAATACAAGACCGCAAAGTCAGGCTCGCCGGAGGCATGGTATGAGATACTGCGAACTATTGATCTTTCAAAAGTGCCTGTAGAACATACCCAAAAATTAATGGACGCTGCTTATTCTGGCTGGGAAGGGGCTAGGCCTTTTCTTCCTGCTGTAGATGAAAGAAAACAAGGCAAAACAAATTTAACTATAGTTTGTGAAAAGCTTGGGATCAGTGTTGAAGATTATCATGCATATTCTTTAGATAATCCGCGAAAATGGGTGGTTACCATGCTTACGGAAATGGTGCCCATGCCAATCAAAGATAAAAATGGCAAGCCGTTCAAACTCACTGAAGAAAATCTTCAGCATGTAGCAAATCTTTTCGCGCGGGATGGTAAAATAGATTACGAATGGGTAAAAGATGGAGGGTTCAATCCCGCTAATATTTTTGAAAGAAATGCACAATTGACACCTGGCCATGTAACACTAACTAACCGTGATTTCTACAAGGGCACACCCAACGATAAGCAATATACTAACAAAGAGCGTTTTGAAGCCATCTGCCAGGCGGCTAATTTCCTAAGAGAGCAAGGCGTAAAAGAAGGTCAGTACATTCCTTTCATAACCAGAGCTAACGATGAGCATGATATAATGAAATATGCGGCTATGGCTGTAGGGGCCATTCCTGTAATGCTTCCTTCCACACATTCCCCGAGCTATATGCAAAAAGATATTTCTCAATTCTCGCCGGAAAGAATGGCGCCAATAGCTATCGTGCAAGACTATTCTGATAGTATGAGTAAGGAGGATGGCCATAATATAGCAGATTCTCACCCTATATATTCTAAGTTCAAAGATGTACTGCCTAAAGCTGTATGTATCACAAAGCCAGGCAACAAAGCTAAATTATCATCTGAAGCAAAATCTGGTGGTATAATATTAACTTTTGATGAAGTATTAGAAGGTCAAAGCAAAACCTTTGATATAGTTCAAAGAAAAACAAACGATACATTCCTTGTAATAGGTTCTTCCGGAACAACAGAAACTCGTGCGAATGAAAGTGATTATCATCCGCCTAAAATGATAGGGCTTAATGGCAGCCACTACTGGGATTACGCCATGTCGTGGAACTTATACGCAAATCTGAATTCTGAGAAATCATTGCAACAGGTTGCAGGGCCGGTGTGGATGATGCAGGAGCTTTCAAGCTTCGGTGCCGCAGCCAATAACTCAAACTATCACATGACAGATGCTGCGCTAACATCAAAAGAATACTGGCAAAGTGTGGCTGATCACAAACTTGAAGATGTGGTAGTATCCCCAGCTGTTATTGAGGCAATGAGAAAATACGGCATACTTGATGGTATTGAATTAAGCGTTAAAAATTTCTACGTTTCCGGCGGCAAACCCAACCACGATGATATGCTATGGCTTGCTACAAGAGTAAAAGGTGGTGCAAGAGTATTCCAGGTAATGGGGGGCACAGAGCAGGATATCACATATGGTGCGGGCCCAAACTTTACCTGCTACCTTGATGATACATTTACCATGTTAGCGCCAACACGGGAAGTATATATTGCTAAAGCTGGAGATAGGTTAACCACCACCAAAGACCCTAAAGATAAAGATGGTATTAATATGTTGGCTGCAGATACTGAGTATTTCATATTATTCCAGCCAAAATTTGTGCCAACAGGCTTATCTATTCATGGCGAGAATTTCGATAACGATAAAAAATACCACCATCCTTCAAAAACTGTAGAAAACAGAAATGGTGTTGAAGTACAGGCTCGAGAGCATGGTGATGGCATAGAATTCGTACCAACCCCTGATAGGGGCCCAATTCCTTACTGCACCGGCAGGGTGGATGATAAACTTAAGATAAGTGGCGAAGATATATCGCCAGAACAGCTCGAAAGCTGTGTGAAAGGCGCTATCATTTCTAAAAAACTTCTTGGTGTTAGTGATGTTATCGTTACCGGTGCCAAAAATCCTAAAGGGGGGCAGCAGGATGTTATTTATGCTGTACTGGTTAACGATGATGAGGCTGGCAAAGCCTTTCAGAGTGAAGATGGTAAAAAACGTTTAGCAAACATATTGAAATCTGTGATCAAAGAGAACTTACCCACTAAAGTTAAAGTAGATGGCGTGGTTATTTATACTGATAAACTACCTCGTACTGATAATGGCAAACCTAAACGCAAGCAGATACAGGAAGATTGGAAAGAATCTCAAAAAACTGAAATGGGTTACGGGGATAGGTCTACAGTAATAGCTCGATAAACTCCGTCCTTTCTTTTTTCATTTTCATCACTAAACTCTGGGTTCTAAACCCAAATAAATTTGAAAATGAAATCATACCTAAAGCTTGCGGAAAAGTTCGAAACCACATCAAACATATATAAGGCCATGTCTATTCTGGGCTGGGATAATAGCGTGATGATGCCGAAGGGTTCCGCCGAAGATAGGGCGAAACAGCAGGCCACGCTTGGCGCTATCGCACACCAGATGATAGTTTCCAGCGAGGTGAAAGAAATGCTTGCCGCTGCGCAAAGCGAAACCAAAGATTTAGATGAATGGCAGAAGGCTAACCTTAAGCTTATGCACAATGAATGGGTGCATAACAATGCCGTGCCCGAAAAGCTTCTGACCGAAATGACCATGGCTAGCAGCGAATGCGAAATGCGCTGGCGAACAGCAAAGGCCGATAACGATTTTAAAACCTTTGCCATGTTCCTGAAAAAAGTTCTAAAACTTTCGCGCGAGATAGCAGATCTTAAAGCAAAGGCTCTTGGCCTTTCCCGCTACGATGCTCTGCTTGACCAGTATGATGAAGGTCGCCGCAGTGCCGATATCGATAAAATATTCGCTGATCTTAAAACATTCCTTCCAAGTTTCATTGAACAGGTGATGGCAAAGCAAAGCAAGCAGAAGCAGCCGGTGAAGCCATCTGGCCATTACCCGATAGAAAAGCAGAAAGAAATTTCCATCGAGCTGATGAAAATTATCGGGTTCGATTTTGATAAGGGCCGCCTTGATGTTTCATCGCACCCGTTCTCGGGAGGTACGCCAGATGATGTTCGCATTACCACGCGCTACAACGAGAAAGATTACACCGATAGTTTAATGAGTGTGTTCCACGAAACAGGCCACGCAATGTATAGCTTCGGCCAGCCGTTGAAATATCGTGGCCAGCCGGTGGGTAATTCACTTGGCATGAGCATTCACGAAAGCCAAAGCCTGCTTATTGAAATGCAGGTGGCTCGCTCGCGAGAGTTCTTAAGCTTCCTTGAAAAATATACCAAAAAATATTTCGGTGATTCGTTCGAGAACTCGGCGGAAAATCTATACGCATATTATAACCATGTTGAACCTTCGCTTATAAGGGTAGGGGCAGACGAGGTAACTTACCCGCTGCATGTTATTTTGCGCTACGATATCGAGAAGAAACTGGTGGAAGGTGAAATGGAAGTTGATGATATTCCGGGTGAGTGGAACAAAAAGATGAAGGAATATTTAGGCATAACCCCGCCAACCGATAGGGAAGGCTGCATGCAGGATATTCACTGGAGCGATGGCTCGTTCGGCTATTTTCCGACATATACGCTGGGTGCCATGACAGCAGCGCAATTTTATGCACAGGCGAAAAAAGATTATCCGAACATTCCGCAGGAAATTTCAAACGGTAATTTTAATTCGCTGATGAGCTGGCTGCGTGAGAAGGTTCATTCTCAAGGTTGCCTGTACACCGCAGATGAACTAACCAAGAACATAACCGGCCAACCGCTGAACGCCGAGATATTCAAGAATTATTTGAAGGGTAAGTATTTAGGCTAAATAAAAAAGCCCGGAATTACCGGGCTTTTCTTTTTAGAGATGACTTAATTAATTATTTTTTAAGCAAATCGCGGATTTCTTCAAGAAGTGCAATATCCGCAGGTTTAGCCGCAGGAGCAGCTTCAACCGGTTTTTTCATTTTGTTCAGGCCTTTTACAACCATGAATATTGCGAATGCAACGATAGTGAAATCGAAAACGGTTTGAATGAATGTTCCATAATTAATGGTTGCCTGCTGCATACCTTCAATAGGTGCACCAAGTTTAACTTTAAGATCAGTAAAGCTTACGCCGCCAATCAACATTCCAAGGAATGGCATAACAATATCAGCCACCAGCGAGCTTACAATTTTGCCGAACGCGGCACCAATTATAACACCAACCGCTAAATCAACCACATTGCCTTTCATCGCAAATTCTTTGAATTCCTTTAGTACGCTCATCGTAAACTCCTTTTATTATTTTTATTTGTAACTTAGTTTTTTAGGCTTTATATTCACCTTTAGCGAAACTAATAATATTAAAATATATATCAAGATGAAATTTAAGAAGATCGGAATATTGGCAGATGATTCTGTAGCGGCGCAGAACGCAAAAAAAAGCCTGATCGAGAAATATGGCTTCGTTGACATTGTAGATACGAACAAACCCAAGGGCATAGATGCTATAGTTGCAGTGGGCGGCGATGGTTTTATGCTGCAAACCCTTCACAACCATATGGAAGATGATATACCGGTTTACGGTGTGAATAAGGGAACCGTTGGGTTCCTTATGAACGATTACAGGGAAGAAGGCATTGTTGAAAGAATGAACAAGGCGGTAGATAGCAAAATGCATCCGCTGAAAATGACCTGCAAATGCGCTGATGGTTCTGTTAAGGAAGCCCTGGCAATAAACGAGGTTTCAATATTACGTACCACCGGCCAGGCGGCAAAAGTTAAAATAGATGTTGATGGCACAACGCATCTTGATGAACTTGTTTCTGATGGCGTGCTGGTTTCAACCCCTGCCGGCAGCTCGGCGTACAACTATTCTAACGGCGGCATGATACTGCCTATAAGCTCTAATTTGCTTTCACTTACGCCAATTTCTCCTTTCAGACCAAGAAGATGGCGCGGTGCTTTACTTCCTAACACGGCTAAGGTAAAATTAGAGGTGCTTCGTAACTGGAAACGTCCGGTTAAGGCGGTGGCTGATAACTTTGAGGTTGATGATGTTAGCGTGGTGGAGATACAGCTTGATAAGAGCAAAACCATTCACCTTCTGTTCGATTCTGATCATACTTTAGATGAGCGTATAATGCGTGAAATGTTTGAAATTTGCTGATTGTTAAATGAAACATATAGCCTCAAAAATAAAAAAGATACTTGGCTTCACGCTGATAGAGCTTTCGCTTGCCCTGGTGGTGGTATCATCACTTTCGGTTGTGGCTATAACCAAATATACATCTGATAAACAGAACGCAAGGTCGCTTGGCGCCTTTGCAGATCTTAAACGTATTCGGGTGGCTATAGATGATTATGTTTCGCAGAACGGAAGATACCCATGCCCGGCTGATCCTGCCTTGCCGGTAGACGATGCAAATTATGCAGTTGGCGTGCGAGATGGTGGTACGGAAGGTAATTGTGATACATCCTCGGACGATATTCTGAAAGCAACTTTCGATAGTAATGATGTTAATCCTGATAGCAGATATACTTTTTATTCTACAGAAGCTCTTCCTACCGGTGTTAAGCAGGATGTTGATATTATCATGGGTGCGCCGCCTTGCAAAGATATAGGCCTTTCGCCAGATTGTATGAACGATCCTTTCGGTAATAAATATGCCTATGCGGTTATTCCAGAAATGGCCACTGTTAACGCATTCAGCAAATTTGCGCTTGATGATTCCGGAACCCCACCTGTTGAGTTGGAGAGAATAAAGGTTCTGAAATTCATTTCAAATGATGGTGAAAGCTTATCAAAGAACTATAATGATTATCCTGATGCCAGACATGGAACAGATACCGATAATATAGGATCATACGATTACGTTCTGGTATATTTCGGGGCTGATGGCTTCGGTTCGTATTCAGGTGCCGGTACCCGTGTAACTCCGGTTCCAGATGGTAACGGTGGCTTCATTGGCGATAACATGTTTCAAAACATAAACCACGATCTTGATAGTGGCGGTGTTGATATAGATCAATATTTCTTCTCGCCGGAAAGGCCGTTGGAAGCGCAATATACATTCGGTGTGATTCTGGTCGTTGGCCGAGATACAAACGTGGC
>CAZLZP010000010.1:0-3662 GCA_964564045.1 uncultured Rickettsiales bacterium | reverse complement strand
GCTGCGGTTTCGTGCAATACTGTTTGTAATGCCCATTTAGATGCAGACAGGGTTGTTCTAAAAACAAATTTTGCTGCGGCTTCATGCGCTACACTTACTGACCCTACAACTGGTTGCGGCTGCACCGCTGATATTGATTGTGACGGGCCTACATATACCTGCAATAGTGGCATATGTTCTACGGCAGGAGTTGTGTGTACCGGAGATGTAGATTGCCCAAGCAATAATTGCGTAGGTGGCTTTTGCGAGGATTGTACACTGGCCGCTGATTGTGAAAGTGGTTATTGCAACGCCGGTGTTTGTGAAGATTGCACTTCTAATGGCCAATGCGCAAGTAACTTCTGTGATAGTGGCACATGTGCTGCGTGCGTTTCAGGTGCAGATTGCACCAGCGGTTATTGTGCAAGCGGTACGTGCACAGCCTGCGGGAATGATGGCCATTGCACAGGCAGCCCACTGGGAGACTACTGTAACTCTGGTGCGTGCGGCCCTGAATGTACTGTAAATGCTGATTGTACAACTCCTGGCGGTTGCCATAGCGGTGTTTGTGATAACATATGCACTGTAAATGCCGAGTGCCTAAGTAACAACTGTAATACTGGCACATGCATAGCGAATGGCAGTGTTGCTAATGGCGGTGCTTGTGATGCCGATGTAGATTGTACAAGCACACATTGTTCAAACAGCTTATGTGTGGCAGCGGCAAGTGTTGCGAATGGTGGCCAGTGTTTCTCTGCCGGTGCGTGTGTAAGTGGAACATGCACAAGTAATGTATGTGTTGGTTCTGGTGTAGCAAATGGAGGTTGGTGTAATGCTAATGACCAATGCGCAAGCGGTACATGTACAAGTAACGTGTGTGTTGCTGCAATCGGCGCCGCATGCAGCGCCGATGAAGAGTGTGAAAGCGGTTACTGTTCAAACAGCTTTTGTGTGGCTGCGGCAAGTGTGGCGAATGGTGGTCAGTGTTATTCAGCCGGAGCGTGCGTAAGCGGGACATGCACAAGTAACGTATGTAAAGGCGCAAACGGTGCCGCGTGTTCTGGAGATTCAGGCTGTACAAGCGGTTATTGCTCTGAAAGCTTATGCGTTGCAGCAGCAACAGCGGCAAATGGTGCGCAGTGTTATTCTAATGGTGCGTGCGTAAGCGGAACATGCACAAGCAACGTGTGTACTGGTGTAGCCAATGGCGGCGCATGTACCGTAAATGATGAATGTGCAAGCAGCGTTTGTAATAATTCCGTATGTACCGCTTCGGCAAGTGTTGCTAATGGTGGTTCATGCAGCCTTGCGGCGGCATGTGTAAGCAATACGTGCACAAGCAGTATATGTGTAGGTGCGAATGGTGCTGCATGCAGCGGTGATAGTGGTTGTACAAGTGGTTATTGCTCGAACAGTTTATGTGTGGCTGCGGCAAGTGTTGCGAATGGTGGCCAATGTTATTCCGCCGGAGCATGCATAAGCAACACATGTACAAGTAACGTATGTGTTGGTGCGAATGGCGCTGCGTGTAGTGGTAACAGTGGTTGCACAAGTGGTTATTGCTCGAACAGTTTATGCGTAGCTGCGGCAAGTGTTGCGAATGGTGGCCAGTGTTATTCGGCTGGTGCCTGTGTAAGCAATGCATGTACAAGTAACGTGTGTGTTGCAGCTAATGGCGCTGCATGCAGCGCGAATGGAGAATGTGCAAGCGTCGTGTGTAATAATTCCGTATGTACAGCGGCGGCGAGTGTAGCAAATGGTAGTTCATGCAGCCTTGCTGCAGCATGTGCAAGTGGAACATGCACAAGTAATATTTGTGTTGGTGCACTTGGCGCAACATGTAGTGGTAATAGCGGTTGTGTAAGTGGCACATGTACCAGCAATGCTTGTACTAGTACGAATGTTGCGAATGGTTCGTACTGTAACGCTGCTAACCAGTGTACTAGCGGCTATTGTACGGGTAACGTATGTACTTCGTGCGCAGGTGATGATTCATTGTGCGGTGGCGCGGGTTATTGTTGTAATTCTAATATGTGCGGTACATGCACTTTAAGTAGCAGGCGTATGGACTTTGATGGGGTTGATGAACGAACTGCTACTACTACTATGCCATCACAAATGTCAGCTCAATCTGGAAGCGTAAGCTTCTGGATGGAAGCCGATACAGTGCTTTCTGCTCAAGGCGTCAAGACAATTTTAGGTTTGGGTGGCACTACTGTTACCGCACCTCATGGAAATAGTTTTGCGATACGACTGCGCCGACACGTAAATTACCCTACATCAACAGCTTCTTATATAGAGCTTCAGTTAATCCGAAATGGGGGAGCTACTACAGCAGATGTAACCGTAGCGGCTGGGGTTACTACACCCATAGTAGCAGGGACGAAGTACTTTGTTGTTATGACAAGTAACGGTACAGCTAATACAATATATGTAAATGGCGTTTCCCAGACACTTGATAATTATGGGTGGACACTTTCGGCGGGGAGCTGGTGGGGCGATAATAATATTGGCGGCACTAAATATTTTGCTCTTGGTAGTGCATTTAGCAATAATACTTGGGCAGCAACGCCTTTTGATGGAAAACTTGATGAGGTTGCTTTGTGGAATGCGCAGTTGAATCAGACTCAGGTAACTGAACTTTACAACTCAGGCACACCTACTGATTTATCAGCCTCAAGTGTAGCGGCAAATTTACAGAACTGGTGGAAAATGGGTGAAACCGAAGCCGGAAGTATTACCACTGTTAGTGATAGTACCGGTTCAAGCCATTGCACCTCTGGAAATATGGAAAATGCAGATATAGTAACTGTAACATATCCATAACTTATCTAACTATCTAAAATTTGAACTAATTGCCTAAATTGCCGGTACTATAAGTTGAATATTTCTGGTATAATTAGCCAATCAGGGCAGCAGCATGAAACTAACTTTTTCAAAGAACCGAAATTCCGGGTTTTCGTTTATAGAACTTTCGCTTGCGCTTATTGTTGTTGGCGCAATTTCCATGATAGCAATTGAAAGATATACATCGGGCAAGAAGAACGAAATGAAACTTCAGGCGCTGAACGATCTTGAAAAAATACGATCTGCCATTGAAGCCTACGCAGTTGCCAATAACAGTTACCCATGCCCGGCAAGCCCCATGGCGCAGGAATCTGACCCGCAATTTGCCGTTGGTATGCGCACGGCAGATACAGTTGGTAATTGCATTGTAGATAGTAATTACGGCATTTTTAATGCTAGGTTTGAACCAGACCCTGCCAGATTTGAAAGCCCTGTAGATTATAGTACATCTGGGCATGGAGTAAGTTTTGATGAAGATATAATAATTGGCGCTGTGCCATGCAAAGATATCGGCCTGCCGGCAAATTGCGGGTTCGACCCGTTCGGCAACAGATACGCTTATACTGTTATACCTGAACTGGCCAGAATATCGGCCTGCCGCAACTATGTAATGGTCGAGGCAGACAGAACAAAAGACCAATCTTCTCGTGGCATTAAAATGCTTACCGATGCAGATATAAATAAATCGCTGGAAGATAACTACCTTGCTTTCGGCCGCTCGCCAGACCCAGATTACGCAGTTATATATTACGGCGCTGATGGCTTTGGTGCCTTTCCGAATTATGGTGGGGCTTCAGTTCAAAGAATATCGCCAACACTCGCAAATGGTGTTTACA
>CAZLZP010000009.1:31260-32989 GCA_964564045.1 uncultured Rickettsiales bacterium | reverse complement strand
AATATCAAAAAGAACATCAACGTTTGTTGTTTCAAGATATTTTATTTCGCAGCCTGTGTAGAAGGCCCTAAGAAAATTACCAAAAGCCTCACTAAGCTTTTTGCCAATTTTAGCCTCGCCGTAGCTGGTTATTTTGGAAATATATTTCTGATTGTCTTGTGTGAACTTATCTGGCATAGTAGCTGCAGATTTTGCTGTGTTTAATTTGAACATAATGATGCTGTTTTGAAATTAATTTAGACCTATATAAACCCATAGAATTATAATGCAATATTCTTCTTTAATGCCTTCAATTATCCCTATCGCTCTTGAGGCGGGTGAGATACTAATGAAACACTATAAAACCATTTTAAATGTTGAAATAAAAGAAGATAATTCGCCTGTAACTATTGCCGACCAGCAGGCTGATAATCTTATATCGGTAGCGCTAAAAAAGCTTACCCCGAACATACCTGTTATTTCGGAAGAAGGCGATTACGATAACATACCACATACAAGCACCTATTGGCTGGTTGACCCGTTAGATGGAACCCGTTCATTTATAAAACACGAAGACGAGTTCACGGTGAATATTGGGTTAGTTGTAAATAATAGGGCTTATATGGGCGTTATATTCGCGCCGGCGCTTAACATGCTTTACTATACATGGACAAACGGCAAGGCATATAAACATCCAACCAAAGATTTTGTAGATTGTGAAGTTAGCGGAAAGCCTCAAGAAATAAGCGTTTTAAAGCATGTGGAAGGGCAGGGGCTGCGTGTTATTGCAAGCAAGAACCACCGTAATGCCGCAACGGAAGATTATGTAAAAACGCTTAACGTGAAAGAATTCATTGGCGCATCAAGCAGCTATAAATTCTGTTTGATAGCTGAGGGCAAGGCCGATATCTACCCGCGTTTTGGTAACACAATGCAGTGGGATACCTGTGCCGGACAGGCCATTTTAGAGGCCGCAGGTGGTAAAGTGCGTCACACCGATGGCGCTGAATTTTTATACAAATTCAATCACTTAGATGTAGAATCTCTGCGCAATACGCATTTTATCGCGAGTAATTAGTTTTTCTTTCAAATACTTACTTAATGTGTTAAAATGGCTCGAAATAGGGGAGACTTTATGCCAGGGGTTCGTGAAAATTTTTCAAATAATATTGGTGAGATATTAAAGTTGTATCAGCTTTCCGGTCAGCAGCGTAAGCAGTTAGAAACTGCTCAGAACCAACTTGCGGAATTATACTTAAGCAACCCAACTTCAGAAAATTGCGATCAGTTAAAAGAACTTAAAACTACTGAAGCTATAGCGGCGGAGTACCAAAGTGTTTTTCTTGGTAAAACGCCCTCTGAACAAAAGCCAAATTTTACTGAAGGTCAGCAAGAGCAGAAAAAAGAATACAAGGATCTTACATTAACAACTGAGCTTTCAAGAAGATTAGGCTGGACAACAAAAGAACAGGAGTACCATCTTTTAACAGTGCAGGCAGCTGAAAGGCTTGCGCAGCTATCAGAAGGAACAAGGGCGTTACCGAAAGATAACCAGACATTGGTTGCGGATAAAAGGCCGTATATAGGTCCGGCCAGCTCTCTTGAGCCTGCAAATCTTTTACAAGCACAAGCTATGGAACACCTCGCAACAATGGTGGAATATGCTGCATCAAAAAACGCACAATTTGCTGCTGGTGAAGATTATAAACATCTTCATGCTGTTTTAATGTCTGCATCGTGGGAGTTTTAT
>CAZLZP010000009.1:28571-31250 GCA_964564045.1 uncultured Rickettsiales bacterium | reverse complement strand
AAAAAGCATGGATTGGCAAACAATGTATCTTGCGAAACAAGATGCATATGCAGCCGGCAACGGTTTATTTGAAAAGTAGGGTAAAGGTCCGAAAGATAATTTCTATAACATTGAAAAAGACCTTGTTTGCCTGGCACAACAGGTTCCAGCAGTGCTTGGTTTGGATGAAGAGGAGGCCAGACAATTGAATGTTGTTATAAACATACGCGCGGGTAACCTTGAAACCGCAAGAAAAAGACAAATGGCAGAAATAGGTAAAGGTATTTCAATGGATGCTATTCCTTCTCTAGCCCCAAGCGGCGAGCAGCAACAACCTAAACCTGGTGTGGTAAAGGCTAGATTCTAATTATTTCACTTCCCAGGTAGTTCCGTCTTTGGAATCTTTTATTATAATTCCCATGGCTTCTAGTTCTGCGCGAAGTTTATCGGCAGCGGCGAAATCTTTGTTCTTTTTGGCATCAAGGCGGGCCTGAATTTTTTCATTCACAAGTTTTTCATCAACCGAAGATTTTTTGCCGAACCATTCTTTGTAATCAAGCTGGCAAATGCCAAGCAGATCGCAGGCATCACTGAAATATTGCAGGCTTTCATCATCTGAATTCAAGCTGCGTATGCCTTTAACTATAGTGTATAAATGGCTTATTGCCTGCGGCGTATTCATATCATCATACAGCGCATGCAGAAAATTGTAGTACGCAGCCTTCGAGCGCTCACCAAGGCTTTCGGTAATGTTAGGGTCTTTCGCTTCCGCGGGAACCTGAATGCCTTTGTGGTCATCAACAATTTTAATTGCGTTGTAGAATTTATCCAAGGTTTTTTGTGCATCTTCAATTAATTTATCAGAGAAATCGAGTGGCTTGCGATATTGTGCAGTAAGCAAAGCAAGCCTTATAACTTCGCCCTTAACGTCTTTATCTAGCAGGTCACGAACGGTAGTGAAGTTACCAAGGCTTTTGCTCATTTTCTCGCCGTTCACGGTTAAAAAGCCGTTATGAACCCAGTATTTTGCGTAGTAGCTGCCATATGCTGCGGCCTTGCTTTGCGCAAATTCATTTTCATGGTGAGGGAATTTAAGATCAGCCCCGCCGCCGTGAATATCAAAATTCTTGCCAAGGTGCTTCGTGGCCATAGCGCTACATTCAATGTGCCAGCCGGGGCGACCTACGCCCCATGGGCTTTCAAACTTGCTGCTTGCATCATCTTCGGCATCCGCCGGTTTCCACAGAACGAAATCGCTGGAATTTCTTTTGTAGCTTTCAACTTCTACACGCGCGCCGGCGATAAGGTCTTCCTGAATTTTGCCGGAAAGACAGCCGTAATTATAGCCTTTTATTTTATCCAAGCTTTTAACATCAAGCAGAACGTGGCCTTCTGCAACATAGGCATGGCCGTTATTTATTATTTCTTTTATTAAATTAATTATTTCTTTTATGTGGCTGGTTGCGGTTGGCTCGGCAGTTGGTGGTAAATTATTCAGCGCCGCCATATCGTCATGGAAGTATTTAGTTATTCTGTCGGTCAGGCTTTTAATTGTTTCTTTATTTTCTACCGCTGCATTGTTTATTTTGTCGTCAATATCGGTGATGTTGCGTACGAACTTAACATTGGTTTCGCCGTAAATTTTACGCAGCAGGCGGAACAGAACATCGTAAACCACAACAGCACGGGCGTTACCAAGATGTGGCCTGTCGTAAACCGTAGGGCCGCAAACATACATTTGCACGCTGCCTTCTTCTAAAGGGACAAATTTTTCTTTGTTCCCCGAAAGTGAATTGAATAGAAATAGATCCATTTAAGCAGCCAGCCTTTTTAAAATAACATCTCTTCCCATAAGCGGTAAAAGATTCTTCAGTTCGGGCCCGTGTTCCATACCAGTTAGCGCGATGCGAAGCGGCATGAATAGGGATTTGCCTTTGCGGCCAGATTTTGTTTTAAGTTCGTTCACCCAAACATCCCACGCTTTTTCATCAAGCGAGTTAGGAAGCATTGTGGCGGCATCTTTTAAGAATGCTTTATCATCAGCGCCAACGCTGGCTGTTATTTCCTCATGGCAAATTTTCCACCACAAGCCGGCATCATCAATATTTTCAACGTTCAGGCGAACCATGTTCCAGAATTCTTTGGTCATGGTTGATGGAAGTTTTGCCTTTATATCATCGAACTCAATTTCGTGAAGTGCTTTGGTGTTCAGCCTTTGGATATCTTCAAAATCGTACATGGTAGGTGCTTTGCCGAATTTTTTTATATCAAATTCTGCCACCAGCTGTTCCAGATTATCGCGTAGCTGAACCGGGTCGGAAGTTCCTATCTTTCCGAGGAAGCTGTTTATGGCCATCGGCTGAATTCCCATTTCACGAAGCTCGGCAACTGCGCCTTTGCCTTCACGTTTGGAAAGTTTACCTTCTTTGGTTTTTATAAGCGAACTATGGGCGAATTTTGGAACTTCCGCACCCATCGCCTTGAATATTTGAATTTGAATAGCGGTGTTGGAAATATGATCTTCACCACGAATTACATTGGTAACTTTCATATCCACATCATCTACAGTGCTTGGTAGCATATAAGTATACTCACCATTCTCACGGATAACTATAGGGTCGCTCATGGTGCTTGGGTTCATTTTTATTGTGCCGCGAATTTCGTCATCCCAGATTATATCGGTGCTATCAAGCTGAAAGC
>CAZLZP010000009.1:23887-28561 GCA_964564045.1 uncultured Rickettsiales bacterium | reverse complement strand
TCAAACTTTTGCTTATCGGCATCAGAAAGTTTCAGCGAACTTCTATCATAAACCGGAGGCAGGCCACGACCCAACTGAATTTTGCGTTTAAATTCCAGTTCTTCCTGCGTTTCGTAACACGCATATATACGGCCTTTGCTCTTAAGGTCGGCCACAACTTCGTTATACCTTGCAAAGCGTGCGCTTTGGCGCATTTCGCTATCTGGGTTTATTCCAAGCCAGGCAAGGTCTTTTCTAATTTCGGTAACAAACTCTTCTTTGCTGCGTTCAACATCGGTATCATCAATGCGTAGCATGAACTTGCCGCCGGATTTTTTGGCATACAGGTAGCACATCAGCGCAGTGCGGATGTTGCCAATGTGTAAATAGCCCGTTGGGCTTGGTGCGAATCTTGTTAACATTTAAATAGAATTAAGTTTGTAAGGGATACTTACTTGTAAACCTGTAGGCTTGTCAACTTGTAAACTTATTAGCCCTGACAAGAAACGTAACCGCGAAGGCTAGGAGCCTGGGTTTCAAAAGAGCCGGTAGTTACGCCCTTCATGCCATATTCCCTGATGTTCGCAGTGCCTGAAGAAGTGATCTGCTTGGTGTATTCACGACCAGAGCAAACTTTTCTGGCTTCCTGTTCGAAAAGATTCATTGCAACAGCTTCAGAAGTGCCAGCCGGAGCATTCACAACAACTTCAAATGAATTTCCATCAGTGCCGCCTGCAGCAGGTTCAGCATCAGAGCCGAATAGGTTAATGCCTTTTCCACGGAATGCAAAAGGTGTATCTGTTGTTTCGTAGCCACCACAAGAAGTAAGGCCAAGTATAACTGTTAGTGCTAATAATTTTTTCATATAACTTCTCTGTTAATGTTCAAAGTGGAGGGATTATAACTATAAAAGCTATGGCTGTCAACCGGGAACTTGGGTTTAAGCCGACTTCCGCTCGGCTATAAGCTTTTTGATTTCACCAATGGCTTTTGCCGGATTCAGGCCTTTAGGGCAGGTTTTGGTGCAATTCATGATAGTATGGCAGCGGTATAGTTTGAACGGGTCTTCCAGGGCATCAAGCCTTTCTCCGGTTGCTTCATCACGGCTATCAACTATCCACCTGTAGGCTTGCAACAGTACTGCTGGCCCTAGATATTTATCGCCATTCCACCAGTAGCTTGGGCAGCTTGTAGAGCAGCAGGCGCACAGAATACATTCATCTAAGCCGTTAAGCCTGTCGCGTTCTTCCGGGCTTTGCAGGCGTTCTTTGCCAGATGGGGCCGGAGTTGTGGTTTTTAGCCAAGGCTCGATAGAGGCAAGTTGTGCGTAGAAATTGTTCATGTCTGGCACAAGGTCTTTCACAACATCCATGTGAGGAAGCGGGTTTATAACCACTTCATCGCCGCCTAGTTCATCAGTGGAACAGATGCATGCTAAAGTATTTGTGCCTTTGCCCAAAGTTGCGCTGCTGCCAATATTCATGGCGCAGCTGCCACAAATACCTTCACGGCAACTTCTTCTGAAGGTTAAACTGCTATCAACTTCGTTCTTAATTTTTATAAGTGCATCCAATACCATTGGGCCGCATTTATCCATATCTATCTCGTAAGTATCCATGCGAGGGTTGCCTTCGCCTTCAGGGTCCCAGCGATATATTTTGAACTTTTTGATATTTGTGCTGTTGGAAGGGGCAGGGTAAAGCTTGCCTTTTTCAACTTTGGAATTTTTTGGTAAAGTAAATTCAGCCATTTCAGTTAGTAGTTGGTTGTTAGTAGATAGTAGTTAGTTTTTTTTAAAGAAAAAGTAAATAAATTTCGTTAGTTCATCAACTCGTTATCTCATTAGCTCGTTTTGATAGAAGTAAAATTACTATTCCGGCCAGTATCATTGGAATGCAAAGTATCTGCCCCATGCTGATATGTTCCACAACGTACCCAACCTGCCTATCGGGTTCGCGGAATATTTCGGCGATAAATCTGAAAATTCCGTAGAACATAAGGAATAATCCTGAAATAGCGCCTTTTCTATCAAGTAACCTGAAAAATTTTAACCCCACAAAAAGTATTATGAAAAGTAGTAGCCCTTCCATTGTGGCTTCGTATAACTGGCTTGGGTGACGTGCAAATTTTTCACCAGGATAAATAATACCCCAGCTTTCAGATGTTTGTTTTCCAATAAGTTCTTTATTAATAAAGTTGGCCAGCCTGCCAAGGAACAAGCCTATTGGCGTTGCAAGCGCAAGCATGTCGGTAACTTTAAAGAACTGTAATTTGTAATATCTTGAAAACAATACAGTGCCAATAATTACGCCGGTAAGGCCGCCATGGAAACTCATTCCACCTTGCCAGATTTTATATATATCCTGAAGGTTGTTCATGTAGTAAGGTAAGTTATAGAACAGAACGTAACCTATTCTGCCGCCAAAAATAATACTCAGTACCATCCACAACGGAAGTGCATCAAGCGCCAATTTGTTGATGTAATTATTCCCATGTTTTCTGTTAATATAATTAATATATACCCAGCCCAAAATTATTCCCAGCAGGTAGGCCAGGCTGTACCAGCGTAGTTCAAGTGGCCCAAGGTTTAAAGCTATCGGGCTGATATCAGGATGGTGAATGCCTTTTATCTCAAGGTCAGAAAAACTTTCTATGAACTTGTTAAGAACTACATTTTCCTGCGCATTTAATTTTTGGTCTGTCATAAAAATATCTTGTTAAAAAGAATCGTTGGACTAAATTAAGCCGAACTTAAAAAATAAAAAACATATGGCAAGTAAAAACAATATTTTTGAAGATTTGGCAAGGGTTTCAACATCGGTTGCCTCAGTTGTGTTTGAATCGGCCAAAAATGTGAAAGATAGCGCCAGGTCACGCGCGCAAGGTGTTGCAAAGTCGGTTGATCTTGTAACGTATGATGAGTTCGAGGTTATTCGTACTATTGCGCTTAGGGCAAAGGAAACAACTGAATCTCTGGCTAAAGATGTAACTGAGCTTAAAAAGCAGGTGCAGCACATTGCTTCTAGTATTGATGTTATTAAGCAGCAGGTTGGAAAAACAGGTGGTGATGCGAAAGTGGATCACAAAATTCTGGAGCAGGTAAAAAAAGCCGAAGAAATTATCGAGCAAAAACTTTCTCAGTTTGATTCGGCAATGAAAGATCATACAACCGCAATAATACAAATAAATTCCCGTCTGGAAAAAGTTGAGGAAGCTCCAGAGCCTGCAAAGCCAAAAGCTAAAAAAACGGCGAATACCAACTCTAATGACCTATTCGCAAATGAAGAATAAAAATATACTACTTGTTGGTTGCGGTAAAATGGGCTTCGCTCTTCTTGGCGGGCTTGTTAAGGCCGGCGTGAAGGCTTCTAATATTGCGGTGGTAGAGCCAAGCCCGGCTGGTGAGCTTGTTGCTTCAGGTGCCAGAGTGCTTGCTGATGCAAGTGATGTTGGTGATAAATTCGATTTCTGTATTCTTGCCATAAAGCCCCAGAATTTTGATGATGCGGTTCGCCCGTATAATTTTCTTGGTAATGGTAAATGTGTGTTCGTTTCTATTGCCGCTGGTAAAACAATTTCAAAAATGGAAGCGCTGCTTGGTAATGAAACCCCTGTTGCGCGGGCTATGCCAAACCTTCCTGCAATGGTTGGCGCTGGCGTTACGGCTGTTGTATTTAATTCTAAAATAGATTTAGAGGCTAAGGTTGGAGTAACCGAGTTACTCGGTTCGGTGGGTGAAGTAGTAGAATTGTATGATGAAAAGCAGATTGATGCTGTAACAGCAGTTTCCGGAAGTGGGCCCGCTTATATCTTCCATTTAATAGAATGTTTACAGAATGCCGGTGAAAAGCTTGGATTAGAAAAAAGCGTTGCATTACAATTAGCTAAATCTACGGTTTATGGCGCGGGTAAATTGTCGGTTGAAAGCGACAGATCGCCTGAACAGCTTCGTATTGATGTTACAAGCAAGGGTGGTACTACCGAAGCGGCTTTAAATGTGTTAATGTCTGATAAAAAGCTGGAAAATCTTATGCTTGATGCTATTAAGGCCGCAGAAAAACGCTCAAAAGAACTTCAATAGTAAATGATTAAAAAATACGACAGACGAGATCACATCAAGCCGGCGATATTTGGTGTGGAAGGAAAAGAGCTGAGTCTTGCCGAGATAGAATTCTTCGGCACGCACAATCCGCTTGGCTTCATAATATTCTCGAGGAACATTGATAACCCTGAGCAGTTGCGTAAACTGGTAATGCAGATGAAGGCTACCGTGTTTCCAAGGAATGATGTTCTGGTAATGGTAGATCAGGAGGGGGGGCGTGTTGCACGCCTTAAGCCGCCATACTGGACAGAGCTTCCGCCTGCCGGAACCTATGTTGAAAATATTCATATTGAAACCTTGAACCGTGTACGCCAGCTTGTTTACAACAAATATCGTTTGTGCGCTTATGAACTGCGTAAGGTTGGCATAAATGTTAACTGCGCCCCAATGGTTGATGTTCTGTTTGAAGGAGCTGATGATATAATCGGCGACAGGGCCTTTTCAGCTGATCCTTATGAAGTATCGGAATTAGGGCGTGAAGTAGGTAACGCACTTTTAATGGGAAATGTATTTCCTGTAATTAAGCATATACCTGGGCATGGCCGCGCGAACTGTGATAGCCACAAAGATCTGCCGGTTGTTTCTGCTTCATT
>CAZLZP010000009.1:0-23877 GCA_964564045.1 uncultured Rickettsiales bacterium | reverse complement strand
TGCCAAAGCGCTGAAAGATTTTCCTTTCGCCATGACTGCACACATAAAATACACCGCTATAGATGATAAAAATTGTGCTACACAATCGAAAAAAGTTATTGATCTTATTCGTAATGAAATAGGTTTTAAGGGCATTTTGTTCTCGGATGATCTATCTATGGAAGCACTGGAAGGTGGCATGAAAGATCGTACGGTAAGATCTATGAAGGCCGGCTGTGATGCGGTGATACACTGCAACGGCAAAATAGAAGAGATGAAAGAGGTTGCAGAAAACCTGGAATATTGGGATAAAGAAACTCGTGAAAGATTCCGCTCGTGTTGGGATCAGCTACGGTATTAGATATGAAAATAGAAAGTACATTTGGCCCGTCGTACAGGAAGGTTGAAGTTGGAGACATAGTATACCTATGCAAGAACTCTAACATAAAACTTCAGAGCGGCGGCACTATCACTAATTTCCCGGTGGCTTATAAAACATACGGCACGCTTAACGAGCAAAAAGATAATGCCATACTGGTGTGCCACGCACTTACCGGAGATCAATATATTAATGGCACTCACCCTGTAACCGGCAAGCCCGGCTGGTGGGATGAATATGTTGGTGATGGCAAGGAAATTGATACCAGCCGCTACTGTGTTGTGGTTCCAAATCTTCTTGGTGGTTGCATGGGTACGCTTGGCCCTAAAACCATAAACCCAAGAACGGGTGATCCGTACAATCTGAAATTTCCGGTAATAACAATTCCAGATATGGTGAAGGTTCAGAAAGAACTTTTGGCACATCTTGGTATTGAAAAACTTGCTTGCGTTGCGGGTGCTTCAATGGGCGGAATGCAGGTATTGGAATGGATAAGTAAATATCCTGAAATGGTACGTTCGGCGCTTGTAATCGCTGCTTCTGCAAAACATTCGGCGCAGAATATAGCCTTCAATGAAATTGGCAGGCAGGCCATAATGGCTGACCCCGACTGGTGCGATGGTAATTACATTCAGGAAAAGAAATTCCCGGTGAAGGGCCTTGCTCTTGCGCGCATGATGGCGCACATAACTTACCTTTCTGATGATAGTTTGCAGAAAAAATTCGGCCGTAACCTTCAGAATAAAACCGCAGTTTCTTACGGTTTTGAGGCGGAATTCCAGGTGGAATCGTATCTTCGCCACCAAGGTATTAGCTTTGTGGAAAGGTTCGACCCTAACACGTACCTGTATATTACCCGTGCGATGGATTACTTCGATCTGGCGGCAGATTTTGAAGGTAACCTTTCCAAGGCGTTTGAAAATACAAAATGTCCGGTATGCGTAGTTTCCTTCACCTCTGATTGGAAATTCACCACCGAGCACTGCAAGCAAATAGTTCGTGCGCTTTCAAGCACCAGTGCTGATGTTAGCTTTGTTGAAATTAAAACCGATAAGGGGCATGATTCCTTCCTGATGAAGAATGAAGACCTAAGCAAAACCCTTAACGGTTTCTTTAAAAAGGTAAGCTATACTGTATGAGGCAAGATTATAAAATATTCCTGGATTGTATCAAAACCTACAGCAAGGTTATCGATGTTGGCTGCGGTGAAGGTGAGTTCCTGGAAATTCTGAAACAGCAGAAGAGCTGCCATGTATTCGGCATCGAGGTGGAATCGGAAAAGGTGGCAACTGCGCTTAGCCGTGGTGTTTCCGTTATTCAGGGTGATGCTGATAAAGACCTTGGCTACTACCCGAATAAAGAAACTGCGCCATCTGCCTTCGATTATCTTATTCTTGCCAACACACTTCAGGTAATGAAGAACCCTAAGGAAATTCTTGAGCATGCAAAGCGCATCTCGAAAAAAACACTGGTATCAACGCCTAATTTTGGTTTCGTTGCCAACCGTTTCCAGTTCCTTAGTAAAGGCAAAATGCCTGTTACCAAGCAGCTTTCGTATGAATGGTACGATACGCCTAACATCCACTTTTCAACCATCACCGATTTTATCGATCTGTTGAAACAGGTGGGCTTCACCATTGAAAAAAGCTACTATATAGATGGTGGGAACGACGCCAAAGAGTTCGATTCCAAAAACCCAACCGTTGCCAATTTGTTTGGGCGGGAAGGCATATTCGTTCTTTCTTGACATTGCCATAATTCCAGTATATAGTATATACTTATAATATATACTAATGGATAAAATACTTTTTAACATAGAAACTGAAAAGCTTAAGAACCTAGATGCTATAATTGCCGAAAAAGGCTGGAGCAGGGCAGAGGCCATTCGTTACGCCATAGATAATCTTATCGAGCAGGAAACCGCAAACGAAAAGCTTGCGAAAAAGGCATTTGGTTTATGGAAGGGGCGCAAGGTAGATGGCGTGGAGTTCCAGAAGAAACTCCGTAGTGAGTGGGAATAAAATGGTTGCGGCAGTTTTTGATACAAACATACTTATAGATTACCTGAACGGCTATAAGCAGGCCGAAAAAACCCTTGAAAAATATGACGATAAAAAAATAAGCGTTATTACTTATATTGAACTTCTTGCTGGTGCAAAAACGGATGAGGAAAAAAATATAATAACGGCGCTGGTTAAAAGCGAATTTGAGGTTCTAGACCTGGATATGAGAATATCGGAAGAGGCGGCTGATATTCGCTCGAACAGTATTCTTAATAGGAACAAACTTAAGCTGCCAGATTGTATAGTTCTTGCCAGTGCGAACACGCAGGTAATAGCGCTGGTTACCCGCGATGAAGATGCCTTTTCTGATTACCCTAACGTTATTGTGCCTTACAGGGTTTAGTATTCCAAAAACTTATTCGTAATCGGGTATCTTCTATCTCTTCCGAAAGGCTTAGATGAAATTTTTACGCCCGGAGCGGCCTGGCGGCGTTTGAACTCGCTGCGGTAAAGCATGCGTTCAATATCGTGCACCATGTTAATATCGTAGCCTTCTTCCACAACATCTTCGGCAGATTTCTGCAGTTCAATCAGCTGGTACAGAATTTTATCAAGTACCTGATATTTCGGCAGGCTGTCTTCATCTTTCTGGTTATGGCGAAGTTCGGCACTTGGCGCCTTATCGATAATTCTTTGCGGGATTATTTTTGCTTTCTTCAGAACCGAATCAGCCGGAATGTGTTTGTTGCGCCATTCTGCCACTTCAAACACTTTGGTTTTGTATAGGTCTTTAATAACGTTGTAACCGCCGCACATATCGCCGTAAAGCGTTGCGTAGCCAGTTGCTATCTCGCTTTTATTGCCGGTGGTTAAAAGCAAATGCCCGTGCTTGTTAGAAATTGCCATTAACAGCACGCCACGAATACGCGCCTGTAAATTTTCTTCTGCCAAGCCCGCCTTTGTACCTTTAAAGAAAGGTTTTAGGCTGGTGCTGAAAGCGGATACCAGCGGTTCAATATCTATTCTTTCAAGCTTTACGCCAAGGTTTTTGCAAATTTTCTCTGCATCTTCATAACTTTCTTTTGAAGTATATTTTGAAGGCAGAAGCGCAAGTTTTACTTTATCGCTGCCCAGCGCATCGACCGAAATTGCCGCAGTAAGTGCAGAATCCATGCCGCCGCTAAGGCCAATAACTACGCCGGGGAAGTTATTTTTCTGAACATATTCCTTTAACCCATACATCATGGCGCGGTAGATATGCTCCACTTCATCTATTTTGGTAACTTTGCTGGGCGTTGCTTTAAGCAGCGCTGAAGTTTGGAAGGTTTGCACATCTTCTTCAAAGAATTTCAGCTGCGAGAATATTTTACCGTTCTTGCCAACAACCATACTTCCGCCATCAAACACCAGATCATCATGGCCGGTAACCTGGTTAAGGTAGAATAGCGGTGCTTTTGCGGCATTTGCTGCATCACTAACAACACGTAGCCTTTTTCTCTGCTTGGTGCGTTCATACGGAGATGCATTCACCGAAAGCACAAATTCAGCACCGCGTAAAGACTTGCAGGCTTCTAAATTCCACGTATCTTCGCATATCAGCAGGCCGATTTTTCTGCCCTTATACATGAAAGGTTTTGGTATCGGGCCGCCATTAAATACGCGCTTTTCATCAAACACGCCGTAATTCGGCAGATCATACTTATATTGTTTGTGAATTACTTTGCCTTTGGAAACTATTAAAGCTGCGTTATACAGCCCATCACTTTCTTTCCACGGAGTGTTTATCAGCACATCGCACTTTGCTTTTTTGGTGAACTCGATAACCTTCATTGAATATTCAAATGAAGTGCGCACGAATTCTTTTCTAAGCACCAGATCTTCCGGCGGATAGCCGCTTATGCAAAGTTCCGGAAAAATTATAAGATCAGTTTTTGTGTGGTTCTTTTTAATAGTATCAATAACCTTTGCGGTATTATTCGCAAAATCACCTACTGTAAAATTAAGCTGTGCTAATGTTATTTTCATATCCAGATTTATTAAAGCTATAAACAATATATTGCTATAAAATACTTATTTTAATAGCTTTTTTCAATAACGCGTCTTGTAAAAAAGTGACTATTATTAATATAACTTCTTGATTTTCTTTTTTATTTTTGATAATATCTCTACACAAAATCCGAGGGGGATAATCATGTCTTTATTAGATGCACAAAGAAAACCTTTTAAACTGCCTTCTATTGATAAGGAGATAGATAGAATACAAGAAGAAGAGCGGTTGAACGATAATTTGCGCGAGCTTGCACATGAAATATTTGAGATTGGCAGAAATACAAAAAAAGAAAAAGAGTTAGGGTTACAAGGATTATGTACAGCAATATCAAATATAGCCAATGAGATTGAGGGGCGCCTTAGTAAGCCTGACAAGAAGCTGCTTAACGATTTAAAAAATCCTAAATTTAAAGAGGCTTTTCAGAATTTTTATGAGCGTATTACAGCTGCATCTGCAATCCTTGGTACTGTTACAGATAGTCTATTGTCATTAAAAAAATCGATATTCTATGAATGTGATATGAAACCTAAAACATCCAGTAGGGCTATTGATATTTTTATAGACCTTATAGGTAAACCATCAGATAAGATAAAAGATATTGATTCAGAACTGGCTTCTGCTTTTAGCGCATTTAATAAAGAATGTGGTGGGTTTGCTTTAGAACTTTATAACAAAGCCCTTCATAACCCTATGTATCATGGGGATTGGTTTTTTACGGGAACAAGCTCATATGAAGAACATTTTGGATACAAAAACGGTAGAACCCGTTTTAAACATGTAGGTGATAATAGTTTTCACCCTTTAAATGAGCCATCTATTGTAACCGATGAAGAGCCAAATTCAAAAGTATTTGAGAAGTTAGCAGCATTTGCAAAAAAGCATAAAGATGCATTAGGAGCAATTATCACAAATTCAGTCGAGATGAAGAAATGAAAAGTAAATTACTTACAATTTGGTTAGCTGAAAAAAGAAAAGCCAGGGCTAAGTTTGAAAAACTGATGGGAGAAGCTTTATCTGAAACCGAAAATAAAAAATCTTTACAAGAAACACAGAATCCTGATTTTCATATCTAATGTTTAAAATGCCTTACACCCGTGAATACCATAGCAAGGCCTGCTTTATCGGCTGCTTCTATAACTTCGTTATCGCGTATTGAACCGCCCGGTTGAATTACTGCCGTGCAGCCTTCTTTAATAGCAGCTTCTAAACCATCAGCGAACGGGAAGAAAGCATCGCTGGCAAGAACTGTACTTTTTGCGCCATTTTTATTCGCGGCTGAAGCTTTCCAGGCACCAATGCGTGCGCTATCAACTCTGCTCATCTGGCCTGCGCCAATGCCAACAGTTGCGCCATCTTTTACGTAAACTATCGCATTAGATTTAACGTGCTTGCAAACGCTGAATGCAAAAATAAGATCTTTCATTTCGGCATTAGTAGGTGTGCGTTTGGTAACAACCTTTAATTCGTTTTTATGTACAACAATATCATCTTTTGCCTGTAACAGGAACCCGCCGGAAATAGCCCTTGCAACGCACTGTTTTTTGCCAGTATGAATTTTTCCGGTTTCAAGTAGCCTTAAATTCTTTTTTGTGCCAAGTACTTCTAAAGCGCCTGTGCTAAAGCTAGGTGCTATCACCACTTCTGCGAATAATTTGCCAATTTCTTCCGCTGTATCTTTTTCAAGCTCGCGGTTGAAGGCGAATATGCCGCCGAACGCGCTTACAGAATCACACGCCAGAGCCTTAACATAAGCATCTTTCTGCTTGCTGCTAACGGCCACACCGCACGGGTTATTGTGTTTTACTATCACCGCTGCGCATTCTTCAAACTCTGAAACCAGATCGAACGCTGAATCGGCATCAAGTATATTATTATAGCTTAGTTCTTTGCCCTGAATTATTTTTGCATTGGCTGCGGAAACTGCATTTTCGTCATTAATGTACAAAGCGGCGTTCTGGTGAGGGTTTTCGCCGTATCTCATCACTGATTTTCTTTTTCCGGTAATGGAAATTGTTTCAGGGAATTCAATTTTTTCCGCTGAGTTGAACCAGCTTGAAATGGCGCTATCGTAGCAGGCTGTTCTGGTGAAAGCCTCGGTTGCCAGCGCCTTTCTTAGGCCGTAGCTGGTGCCGCCGCCCAATGTTTGCATCTCGGCCATAACATCAGCGTATCTGTTTGGGTTAACCACCACAGTTACAAATTTAAAGTTCTTGCTGGAAGATCGGATCATTGCAGGGCCACCAATATCGATATTCTCTATTATTTCTTCTTCCGGTGCGCCCTTTGCAAGTGTTTCTTCAAAAGGGTACAAATTTACCACCAGCAGATCAATATCGGAAATATTATGTTCGGTTGCCTGTTCCACATGTTCTTTATTATCACGAACGCCAAGAAGGCCGCCATGAACAACAGGGTGAAGGGTTTTTACTCTGCCATCCATAATTTCCGGGAAGCCGGTAAGGTTGGAGATATCACGCACGGTAACGCCCGCATCACGCAGTGCCTTTGAAGTGCCGCCGGTTGAAACTATCTCAACATTATATGTGGTAAGGAATTTTGCGAATTCGATTATGCCGGTTTTATCTGATACGGAAATTAGCGCTCTTTTGATCTTTTGCATTTTGGTACAACAATTAAAATATTACGCGCGCAAAATATTACTTAATTGACTATATGTAAACAAATTTAGTATGCTGTGAAGTATGAACAGAATTTCATACACATCTTCAGAGTTTTACGACGAGCTTCTGGATGATAGCGGCAACCCAAGGCCGGGCTGCAGAAGCGTTGTTGAAGGGCTTGAAGCGCTTGGTTTGGCCGATCTTCGAAGTAGGCAATCGGCAGCCGAAAGTATACTTATGCAGGCGGGCGTTACCTTCACTGTTTACTCTGATGCGCGATCTACCGAAAAGATAATGCCTTTCGATATTATTCCAAGAATTGTGGAAGCCAGCGACTGGGATAAAATAGAGCGTGGGCTGAAACAGCGTGTATATGCGCTTAACCAGTTCATCAAAGATTGCTATTTCGATAAAAAGATATTCAAAGATAAAATAATTCCTGAAGAGCTTGTTCGTGGCACCGGCTTTTACCTTGACCTGATGCAGGGCATAAAGGTTCCGCACGATATCTATACGCATATTTCCGGCATTGATATTGTTCGCGACAGAAGCGGCGAATTCTACGTACTGGAAGATAACCTGCGTTGCCCATCAGGCATTTCATACGTTCTGGAAAATCGTGAGGTTCTGAAAAGAACGCTGCCAAGTATATTCCACCAGCTTCCTGTGCGTGCTGTAAGTAATTACCCAAGCCAGCTATTTGAAACATTGCGCTACCAAAGCAGCAAATATAACCCAACCATAGTTGTTCTAACGCCGGGCGTATTTAATTCAGCCTATTTTGAACACACATTCCTGGCGCAACAAATGGGTGTGGAGCTTGTTGAAGGCCGAGATCTGGTGGTTGATAATAATGCGGTGTACATGAAAACCACGCAGGGCTTGAAGCAGGTAGATGTTATATATAGGCGTATCGATGATGAGTATCTTGATCCGAAGCATTTCAACAAGGAATCGATGCTTGGCGTTCCGGGAATTATTGATGCGTACAGGGCAGGGAATGTGGTTATAGTAAACGCACCCGGCGTTGGTATTTCTGATGATAAGGGAATTTATTCGTATGTGCCGGAGATAATAAAATATTATACCGGTGAAGAGCCGATACTGAATAACGTACCAACATACAAATGCGGCAACAAAACCGAAATGAACTATGTTATTGAAAATATTGATAAATTAGTGGTAAAACCAACCAATATGTCAGGCGGATATGGCGTTGTTATTGGCCCTCATGCAAGCAAAAAAGAGAAGAAGGATGCAATAGCCAAGATCAAAAAAACGCCGCATCATTATATTGGCCAGCCGGTATTATCGCTTTCAACCGCGCCAACAATTTGTGATGGTGGCATTGAAGCGCGCCATCTTGATTTTCGCCCGTATATTTTGTACGGAAGAGATATATTCGTGCTTCCTGGCGGTCTTACTAGGGTTGCATTGCGTAAAGGTTCTTTAATTGTTAACTCTTCCCAGGGTGGGGGAAGTAAAGATACATGGGTACTAGGATAAATGTTAAGTAGAGTTGCAGAAAGTTTATATTGGTTAGGTCGCTATATCGAGCGGGCGGAAAATGTTGCCCGCATCATCGATGTTAATTATACCCTTATGTTAGATTCTGATACAACTACCGAAAAGGCCCAATGGGAACCTCTGGTTGTAACATTGGGTGACGAGGAAGACTATTTAAGCAGGTATAAAAAATATACCGAGAAAGATGTTCTTTATTTTCTTACCTTCGATGAAAAAAATTCAAATTCCATATGGAGCTGCATTAACAGTGCAAGGTTCAATGCCCGTTCAGTGCGCGAAAGTATATCACCTGAAATGTTCCAGGAGATCAATGAGCTATACCACAAACTTAATGTAGTGCGTGAGAAAAAGCAGACGACCGAAAGCATGGAAAAAATATACGATATGGTGGTTAAATTCTCTCACCTGTTAATAGGGTTAACTGAACGAACTATGCTGCAGGATGAAGGTTGGTGTTTTATTAGGTTGGGCAGAATGCTAGAGCGTGCTGATAAAACCACACGCATATTAGATGTAAAATACTTTTTCTTATTACCTTCAGTTGGTTATGTAAATACTCCGCTGGATGATATCCAGTGGGCGGCATTACTTAAGTCGGCCTCAGCTTTTGAGCCTTATCGCAGAAAATACAATACAATTGAATATGATAGAATAATAGAGTTCCTTATAACGGACAAAATTCTGCCACGTTCGGTTAAGTATGCGGTTAACCGTGCGTTTGAAATGCTTAACCAGATAGATGGTTCTCGCGGGTGCGCTTCTTTAGGTAAGTTAACCAATTTAAATCAAGAGCTTGAAATGATATCTGTTGATGCTATCAAGCAGAAAGGTCTACACGAGTATATAGATCACATTCAGCGTCGCCTTAACGACATAGGCGCTGATATATATAAAGATTTCTTCTCATTATCATTTAGTTAGATAAAAATTCGCTAGAATCGAGCGAAAATTTTTAATTCTCTCCGGTGCTCGCTTTACATATCAAGTATATGCGCAGCTTCGCTCCTCAAGAATCAAGAAATTTTCGCTCGATTCTAGCGAATTTTTGTAATAAAACCCTGTCGTCATTGCGAGGAGTGGTAACGACGAAGCAACCCAGTAAATAACCAACTACTCAAACTTAATATTTTAGATTAACTATTTATTTCATCTATTTGTTTATTCGGCGTAAATCTAGTGTACATGGAAAATCTGGGCTAGGGTCTATGCTCTTTAATTTGAACTTGCCTTTGCTGTGTCCAATACGTTCGAAACGAGAAATCATTCTTCCTTCTGCCTCGTTCACGTTAACCGGGGTGGTATCGTAGTTCCTTCCGCCTGGATGGAACACGTGATATTTACAACCACCAATAGAAGTTTGGTTTAGCAGATCGTACACATCAAAAGTTAGCGGAGAGTTAACCGGAAGGTTAGGGTGAAGTGTTAGCGGTGGATTCCATGCCTTGAATTTCACGCCGGAAACTTTCACATCTTTCTCGTCTGTGTTGTGCAATTCAACTTCAACTTTATTGCATGAAAGCCTGTATCTGTTCTGGTCTAGGCCTTTTACTTTTACCTGCAGGCGTTCCAGCGCGGCATCAACACCACGGCTAGTGGCACCGGCTATGGTTTCTTCGCCAAGCACAAGCCATGGTTCCAGCGCCATACGCAGTTCTATTTCAACATTGCCTATTTTTTGCACGCCATATATCGGGAAGCGGAAGTTAAGCTGCGGCATGAACCATTCCGGCTTGAAATCAAAGCCATGCTCACGCAGGTCTCTCAGGACGTTGCAGAAATCTTGCCATACATAATGCGGCAGCATGAATTTATCGTGCAGAGAAGTGCCCCAGCGTTGTAGCTTGCCACTATATGGTTCGTTCCAGAATTTTGTTATTAGTGCGCGAATAAGAAGTATTTGCAGAAGGTTCATGCGTGCGTGAGGGGTCATCTCAAACCCTCGGAATTCCACAAGGCCAAGCCTTCCACGTTCACTGTCAGGCGAATAAAGTTTATCAATGCAAATTTCCGCACGATGGGTATTGCCGGTTATATCTACCAGAATATTTCGCAGTAACCTATCTACCAGCCAAGGTGGAGCAGGGGTTTGGTTTTTGCCTTTCACCTTCATGCTTTCGCCTTTAAGCTTAATCTGCTCCAGCGCTATCTCAAGCTCGTAAAGGCTATCGTTCCGGCCTTCATCTATGCGTGGTGCCTGAGATGTTGGGCCAATAAAAATGCTGGCAAACAGGTATGAAAGCCCTGGGTGATTCTGCCAGTAGGTTATAACGCTTTTTAGTAGATCTGGCCTGCGCAGGAACGGGCTATCAGAAGGCGTAGCGCCCCCAGCAATTATATGATTGCCGCCGCCAGAGCCTGTTCTTCTGCCGTCTATCATGAATTTTTCGGCGGTAAGACTGGTTTTGAAAGTTTCATCATAAACAGTTTCGTTTATATGTTTTAATTCATCCCACGTGCTGCCCGGCTGAACGTTAACTTCAATAACGCCCGGGTCTGGAGTAACGTGAAAATGGCCTAGGCGAAGATCTTGCGGAGGCTCATAGCCTTCCAGCGCAACCTGAATGTTCATTTTTTCGGCAACGGTTTCAACGGCTGCGATAAGCTCCAGATAATGTTCGGCGTAATAGGTTGGCGGTACAAAAACGAACAGAGTGCCATCACGAACCTCTACGCACAGTGCGGTTTTTACATAACCGAATTTATCCTTCTTCAGATATTCAGTATCGTGGACGCTGCTTTTTAGTCTTTCATCAATATTCTTTTTAATATCCTTCCACTTTGGAAGTTCCGGCAGGTCATCAAAATTACTTCTAGGCGGAGGCACTTCATGATTGCCCGCTTTTACAACAGGTATATCGTTCAGCGGCAGTCTATAACCTATTGAAGAATCACCTGAAATTAAATTTATTCCTTTCTCAAATTTCCAGCTGTTCGATATCCATTTTTTGCGGGTAATGCTGTAAATAACCGGTAGCACATAGCCCTTGGCTTTGCCGCTATCAATTGCGGTAACTATGGTTTCTTCCGGCAGACCAAGCGCTTTTGTTAAGCTGGAGATAAATCCTTCCGCCTGTTCTAACTTGAATTTATACTTCTTTTTATCGTCAGCTATCAGCGCAGAATTTTTCCACACAGGTTGTTTATCTTTTCTGTAGAAGCAGCCAAACGCCCAGCGAGGTAGCACTTCGCCGCCATACCATTTACCCTGACCAAAATGCAAACTGCCTTCCGGCGCAAATTTTTCACGCAGTCGGAACAATAACTCCACCGCTTTCTCACGCTTCTCATCACCCAGTGCGGCGGTGTTCCACTCAGGAGCGTCGCGGTTCTCGGTGGAAATAAAAGTTGGCTCGCCGCCCATTGTAAGGCGAATATCGCTTTCTTTTATTTCTTTATCTATCTTGTTGCCAAGCTTGTTTATTTCTTTCCACTGGCTTTCGGTGAAAGGCTTGGTAACACGCACATCTTCATGCACCCGGCTAAGCTTCATGCTATGGTCCATTGCTGTTTCACATTTATCTATCAGCCCATCAACCGGAGCGCTCTGGAATGGCATCGGGCTTGCCGATAAAGGAATGTGCCCTTCGGCGCAAAGCAGGCCCGAAGTTGCATCTAGCCCAACCCAGCCAGCGCCTGGAATATAAATTTCACACCATGCATGTAGATCGATAATATCTTCCGCAACGCCTGCAGGGCCTACAAGCGGTTTAATATCTGTAACTAATTGCACCGAATATCCGGAAACGAACCTGCTGGCAATGCCAAGGTGGCGGAATATCTGGCATAGTGTCCAGGCGAAATCACGGCATGAACCTTTGCCTTCAAGGAATAGCTGTTCTGGCGTATGCACACCCGAATCCATTCGAATAATATACCCCAGACTTTGGTTAAGCTTTTGGTTTATATCAACCATAAGGTCGATGGTTTTGTGCTTTTTGGTTCTATCGATATTCTCGCTTATCCACTTATTTAACAGCGGGCCATTCTCTTTAATTTCCAGATAGTTACCAAGCTCGGCTTTGGTGGTATTGTCATAAATGAAAGGCCAGTTCTCGTATTTTTTATCGATAAAGAAATCGAACGGGTTAATTATTTTTATCTCAGCCTTAAGATCAACTTCAATTTTGAACTCAGTTATCTTTTCATTGAAAACAACGTTAGCCACGTGGTTGCCGAATATATCCTGATACCAGTTTAAAAAATGCTCTTTCGGCTTGATATTAAAACTATAAGATGTGATTGGTACTTTATTGTGCGGGGAAGGGCGCAGGCGAATTGTTTGTGGACTTAATGAAACAGCCCTGTCATATTTGTAATGAGTAACGTGAGTAATTCCAACTGTAATTGTCATTTTATGATAACCAAAATTATAATCAGCAGAATATAACTAATAAGTTTAACAAAAGACATGAAAAATTTTCTCTTTGCCGCTTCTATCGATGTAATTTCAAACCCGTATGTAGATTTTCCCAGAAATGCTGTGGTTGAATATCAGGGTAGAAAGGTTAGTGGCTCTGGCATAGCGTGGTATCCGGAAGACGAAAACGCAGCAACCATTATAAAAGACCCTAAATCATTCGCAGAACTTGGCAGGCCAAAGGTTCTTGATGATAAGAACAGTTTTGTTTCCACCACCTTCATGATGCACCTTAATGGCGCTTCATGGAACCCGATAGCGCAGGATACCGAGCCATATTCCCGCGCGGTTGGTAAGCGTGACTGGATATGGATGCACCAGGGCGCGCTAGATATGGGCAAGTTGCGCAAAAAGAATAATCAGGGCGGCGAGAACTTCTACGAGCCTGTAGGGAATACCGATTCCGAACTGGCCTTCTGTATTATTTTAAATCGTATTACGCGTTCAAAAATAAAAAAACTTTCGGAAGTTGGCTGGGACAGAATACACGATTGGTTCAAGGAGATGAACGAACTTGGCACTTCGAATTTCTTTTTGTCTGACGGACGTAACACCATTGTTTACTGCGGGCTAGATGGTACAAACGCCGTTTATAAGCAGCGCATAAAGCCGCCTTACGAAAATATTTCCTTCAAAAATGCTGATGCCGGCTTCGAGATGGATTTCCGCAATGAAGATGATGAATTGCGTACAATGCTTATATTCTCAACACTTCCTGTTACAGCAAGTGGCAGCCAGCAAATGAAAAAAGGCCAGATGATAGTTGCACGTAATGGCTCTATTAAATGGAACAGCCATTCTGAAAGCAGAAAAAAGATAGTTGTAGAGCCTATAAAAATAGATGACAACAGCGTTCATTTTGAAGTGCGAGAGCAAGAGCATCAGCAGGCGGCAACCAGCCTTATGTCGCAGTTGCAGCCAAGGTGCAATGATGATAACGAATGTAATATTTACATCAACATGGTTCACCACAAAGATTCCAGGCTGATGAGAGTGGTGCATGAAACTTCTTATTCCTATTCTGAACCGGTAGAAAAATCAGAGCACGTATTCCGCCTGATACCAATGTATAACCGCTATCAGCAGGTGCTGGAATATTCGCTGGATGTATCGGTTCCCGCCCAGAAAATTGTCTATCGTGATGTATTCAATAACGATGTTGTGCACATGACGGTGGATAAACAATACAACGAGTTGAAAATAAAAAGCCAGGCGATAGTTCGCATTCATCGCATAGATGTTGATGATTTCTCTCACCCGCTGCGCCAAACGAAAATTCCAGCAACGTGGATGCCATGGCAGCGCCAGATGATGCAGGCCTTCATTATGCCGCATGAACTGCCGGAAACGCAACTGCGTGAACTTTCCGAATATGCCAACAGCTTCGCTGAGCGTAATGATTTCAACCTGTTTGAAACCTTTGTAGATATGAACCGCACCATTTACGAAGATTACCAGTACAAGCAGGGCGCTACAGATTTAGATACCACTGCGTTCGAGGTTTATGTTTCCCGCAAGGGCGTTTGCCAAGATTTTGCAAATCTACTCATATGTATGGCCAGGTTATTGAACATTCCTGCGCGGTACAGGGTGGGTTATATTTATACCGGGGCAGATTATCAGAACAAGATACAATCTGAAGCTACGCATGCATGGGCAGAATTATATATTCCGTATGTTGGCTGGCGCGGGTTCGACCCGACCAACGGCAAGCTGGTAGATACAGATTACATTCGTACTGCAACCGGCCGGAACTATATTGATGCAACGCCAACTTCTGGCACCATCTACAAAGGCGGCGGCAAAAACGAGAAACTTACTGTGAATGTGAAGACTGAAGTGCTTGAAGGTTAAGGCAAAAACTGTGTCCCAAAATCCCCTTGCTAAAAGCCATTGCCTATGCAATATAGGCTTCCCAATTAAATAGTTAAAGCAGGCGTAATATGAATTTTGTACAAAAACTTTTAGCGGTTTTCTCCAGCGATATCGCGATAGACTTAGGCACAGCTAACACCCTTGTATATGTTAAGGGCAAAGGCATTCTTATCAACGAACCTTCGGTGGTTGCGCTTGAAATAAAAGATGGCAAGAAATACCCTTATGCTTTCGGTATGCAGGCGAAAATGATGTTAGGCCGTACACCGCCTAATATTGAAGCTCTGCGCCCACTTCGTGATGGCGTGATAGCTGATTTCAAAGGTGCTGAAGAAATGATAAAGCACTTTATCCGCTCTGTTCACAAAGGCAAAAATTTTGCCGGTCCGCTTATTGTTATTTGCGTTCCATCTTCTTCAACCCCGGTTGAACGTAAGGCGATACAAGATGCGGCATCTTCAGCAGGTGCGCGTGAAGTATTTCTTATTGAAGAGCCAATGGCTGCGGCAATTGGTGCCGGCCTTCCGGTTAACGAACCTCGCGGTTCAATGGTGGTAGATGTTGGCGGTGGTACTACCGAAGTGGCGGTTATTTCCCTTGGTGGCATTGTAATGGCTAAATCTACACGCGTAGGTGGCGATAGCATGGATCAATCCATCATCAACTACATTCGTAAATATCATAACCTGTTAATTGGTGAATCTACTGCGGAAGATATCAAAAAGAAAATCGGCTCTGCGCTTCCTCCGGTTAGCGGCGATGGCGATGTTACAACCATTCGTGGACGTGACCTTGTTAACGGCGTTCCGAAAGAGATAGAACTTTCTCAGCGCCAGATAGCGGAAAGCCTGCAAGAGCCTGTGAACCAGATACGCGATGCGGTGCATGATGCGCTTGAAAAATGTCCGCCTGAACTTTCATCTGATATAGTGGAACGCGGTATAATACTTACCGGCGGTGGCGCACTACTGCGTGAGCTTGATACGTTACTGCGTGAATCTACCGGCCTACCGGTGTTCATGGCGGAAAACCCGCTTCACTGTGTTGCACTTGGTACAGGCACAGCACTTGAAGACCGCAAGAACTTCAAAACAGTTCTATTCAAACAAGAATAGTTTTCACATTTTATTTTCTGTGTTAGTTATTGGTAATGAATTTCATAAATTCAATATTGAATGATGCTGCGCAAACGGAACAGGCTGTTCTGTACTTGTTGCTTATATTGATAGCGCTGCTTTCAACCCTACTTGTATTTTATACCTATAAATCTGAAAAGTTCGAGCGCCTGTATAATATTGTTAACAAAGATGCGCGCCTTTTCCTGCGCCAAAGGAATGTTTACGAGAACGAGCTGAAAACATTTGCCAACATGATGGACGAAATAACCCTGCCCATATGGCAGCGAGATAAGAACATGAACATAATATACTGTAACCGCCGCTTCTGCGAGGTAACAGGCGAAATTCGTGAAAATATAATTCACAAACATAATGTTGAATTATTCCGCGAGGGCAGAGAGCTTGCAGCGCGTGCCATTAAAACCGGCCAGTTTCAGGTGATAGAGCAGAACATAGTTATTGGTGGCAGCAGCACGCTTAATCAGGTGGTGGAAATTCCTATCAGCGATAAGAACTCGGCATTTGGCGCCAAGAACGGCACAATGGGCTTTGCCATGAACCTGGCAGAGTTACAGAACACACGCGAAAGGCTGAAGCTGAACCTGGAACTACAGAAGCGACTGCTTGATTCACTTAATTCTGCAGTGGCGATATATGGCGTTAACCAGAAGCTTGAATACTACAACAAAGCGTTTCTAGATTTATGGAAGCTGAATGAAGACTGGCTGCGAACTTACCCAACCTATGGCGAAATACTGGAAACCCTGCGTGAAAAGCGCAAGCTGCCCGAGCAGATAGATTTCGGCTCGTTCAAGCGTGATAACGTTAATATGTTCACCAACCTTATCAGCAAGAAGGAAGATTATTATTATCTTTCTGATGGCAGGGTTTTGAAGGTTATTGTTATACCTTACCAAAACCGCGGGCTGCTGTTCTACTATGAAGATATGACAACTCAGCTTTCGCTGGAACGTAACTACAATACACTTGTTTCGGTGCAAAGGCACACGCTAGATAATCTGAACGAGGCGGTGGTTGTGTTCGGTGAAGATGGCAAGCTGGAACTTTTTAACCCTAATTTCGCCCGTTTATGGAACTTCACTGAAACCTTTCTTGGCTCGGAACCTCATGTTGCAAGAATGCTTGATGAAATGGTTAGCAATTACACTTTGGAAGATTCAAAATCTGCCCGTGAAGATTTTATCTCGGCGCTAAACGGGCGTAATTTTCTTGAAAGGAAAATGCTACGCCGTGATGGCAAGGTGCTTATAGAGCGCTTCACGCCGCTGCCAGATGGAGCCTGCCTTGTAACCTACTTCGATATTACCGACAAAGAAAATGTTGAGCGTTCGCTGCGTGCTGAGAAGAAGGCGTATGAAGAGGCAGATAAAATTAAAACAGATTTCCTCGGCAGTGTTTCATATGAACTGCGCTCGCCGCTTACATCTATTATGGGTTTCACCGAAATGATGCTTGCCGGTATTGGTACAAGGCTTGATACTAAATCGGCTGATTATGCAAAAGTTATACTCGATTCATCATTCAAATTAAAAGGTCTTATCGATAATATAATAGATGTTTCAACGTTCGATGCTGGCAAGGTTTCAATACTGCGTTCTAAAATAATAGCTAAAGATATCATTGAGCCGATATTAAACGATATCGCGAAAGAAACCGAAAAGAAAAAACTTTCAGTGAATACAGATGTTGCCAAAGCTGTGGGCACTTTCAGCGCAGATAAATTACGTTTGCAGCAGGCATTGCGTGCGGTTGTTAACAGCAGTGTTTCTATGTGCAAACAAGGCGGCAAGGTGGATATAAAAGTAAGCAAGCCTGGCGCATATGTTAAGTTTGAAGTTACAGATAACGGAGTAGGCATACCAGAAAAAGATTTGCCGCATATATTCGACCAATTCTATAAAGGGCAGGAAGAGCTGCTTGAAAGCGGGCTTGAACTATACCTTGCCAAAAAAATAATTGATATGCATGGCGGCGAAATATCGGTGGAATCTGCACCTAGCAAAGGCACTAAATTCACCTTCGAGATACCTGCCTAACCACAAGAAAAACATAGATTTATACAATAAATTGTGCTATTCTTCTCGCTAAATTAGAGGGTTATGAGCAACGGTTTAACAGAAATAAAATTGCCTGAGTATATTGCCAAGCAGTTTGAGCAATACACTAAGCTTCTAGATCTAGATAATAATCCTTATCAGGAAGGTAGAACCTATCCTGTTGAATTGGTAAAGCAGGTTGGGGCCAAACTTTTTGATCTTCTGATATATCAAAAAGAAGACCCAGAGGTGGCTAAGTTGCTTGATGTGATCAAGCGTAAGGCAAATGGCGAGAAGATAGCGGCTGTAAAAATAACTGGCGGTCCTAAAGACCCCGAACATCTTATAATAGATGCCCCATACCATGATCAAGAATTTGATTACAGGAATAATCCTACCTCAAGAGGTAAACATAGTAAGGTAGCAGAGTGGTTTGAACTCTCTGTTGGGGCACTGTTTGGCTATGTTCCTAATCTTGATCCCCATGATTATAATGGCTACAAGGCATTCCAAACTATATCTCCTAAGGAAGGGAAGGAGGCAACTTCTTCTGGGCAGGGAGCAAATGTTGATTTTCGAATGCATACAGAAAATTCATATGGCAATCCTTTTTCTACAAAAGAAGATACATTAAAATACCTTAAATCAGATCTTGGGCTTGATTTAGAAGCTATTACAAAAGCGCGCGGCATTACTGTAGAAAAACTGATTGATGGTATGATAACATGCTCTAATAAAGAAATAGATGGTTTGATACTTACTGCCGTAAAAAATAAGAATACACCCACTCGTATTATTACTGCCGAAGATTTCGGCGAGGCTCTTAAAAAAGAATTCAGTGCCGATGAAATAAAAAAAATATCTGAAATTAATGCCGCCTTCATAACCGGCGCAACGCAGATTGCACATGTTGGAACTATTGGATTTATTGGAAAAATGATAAAGCTTGATGAGGCAGGGAAAGTTACTGATATGATGTTCAATTTCGCTGATGGCCGTATGGATTATTTCGGTACCAATCCTAATGAAAAAGAATTATTCGAAAGGTTTCACGCTTTTGTTAAGAAGGCAGATATAGGTAAGGATATCTTGCTTCAACCGGGACAATATATATTTTTAGATAATTCCGGAACATGCCATGCACGCGACCCGTTGGCGCAGGAAGATTTCACAATTCCACTTCAGAAAGGCGACCTACTAGATATAAGAAGGCTTGTGCGTGAGCAGTTAAGAAATGCTGGTGCTGGTTTTGTGAAAATGGTAGCATCTAGTTCTAAAACCGGAAAAGATGCATTCCAAAAATTATGACCTCTACTAAAATAAACACCCTTGAAGAAATGAAAAGCTTTGCAGCGGAGATTGCGGCAGGTGCAAGGCCGGGTGATGTGTATGCGCTGAAAGGTAATTTGGGTGCGGGTAAAACAACTTTCTCACAGTTCTTTATAAATTCACTTTCGGAAAAAGAGCAAACCGTTACCAGCCCAACTTTTAATCTTATACAAATTTATAAAACAAAGAAATTTGATATCTGGCACTGCGATTTCTATCGCCTTAAAAGCGAAAAGGAATTTGAAAACCTAGGCATTGAAGATGCGTTCTCTTCAGCGGTAACGCTTATTGAATGGCCGGAAATAGCCGCCCACCTTCTGCCGAAAAATACGAAGCATATTGAAATTCAACTACAGCCAGATGGTAGTAGAACTATTAGCCATTAGCCTTCAGTAAGCCATCAAGCTTTCCGGCCTTATCCAGTGCGTAGGTATCATCACACCCGCCAACGTGAACGCCGTTAACGAACACCTGCGGAACAGTTTTTTTACCATTGGCCTTTGAAAGCATTTCCTGCTGAAGTTCGCTGGAGTGGGTAATATCTATTTCTTTGAATTCCGTGTAACCCTTTATTTTGAATAGCTCTTTTACCTTAACGCAATGTGGGCAGTAGTCTTTTGTGTAAATAATAATTTCGGTCATTGTAGCTCCTTTGTGATCTTTGATTTTCCTAATATAGGGCGAGTTTTCAGTAGTTCAAATTTTTTGAGGTAGTGTTTGATTTAAGGCAAAATTTATGTTAAAATAATTAAAATTGTATTAATTTATTCTTTTATTAGAAAATTAATAAAATAACTAGCTCTAGCATCAGGTAATTAAGGGGCTGAAAATGTCGGGCGGAAAAACAAAACATGGCTTTGGCTTGGTTGAGCTGGCTTTAGTTTTGATTTTTTTAGGCATGGGCGCCGTAGCAATTGTTAGCGTAAAAGAATTCGTTCACTCTGCAGAGGTCTCTGCCAACTTATCTGAAATTGCTTATTACAACAATTCGCGATCAAACTTCAGAATTAAATATGCTGCCTTACCTGGCGACCTATCCAAAGAAAAAATGATCGAAACGTTTGCAGGCAATGCAGCGAAAGATTGCGGGCTGAATACATTTGGCAATGGCCGTGTAGATAATTCTGTTGAAACGCAGCTTGGCTGGAACCAGCTTGCAGCAGCCGACCTGATAGATGACAATATAGATTTTTACCCGTGCAATGATGGAACAGTTGGAAGTGGTGCCAGAAGGCCAGGCGCAGACAGCGGCGATGGCGGGCAATATGCTTTCCTGAGCGATGTAACCATAAATCCTTACGGAGATAACAGAGAACTTACCTTCATGGATGTTATCAGAATTGGTGCGGAAGCCTTTTTTGGTGATGAAGAACTTTCAAAAGGTTCCATTCCTGTAGATGTTGTAGCCGAGATGGATGCAAAAGTAGATCAGGCTGGCACGGCTGCCTCAGGAAGTCTTTTTACTGATAATGGATGTATCGATCCACAAACCCAGGGTTATGTAACTGGTAGTGGAGTAAAATGCACGGCGAACTTTACTGAAAATCCGGCGGTTATTATAGTTGTTAGTTCAAATGGCGGTGGGGTAGGTGGCTCTAGCTCTAGTTCCAGTTCTAGCGGTGGTGGAAGTTCAAGCTCTTCAGGTAGCTCAGGTTCAAGTAGTAGCTCCGGCGGCTCAAGTTCTTCAGGCGGTAGTTCAAGTTCTTCAAGTGGCGGCGGGGAAGAGCCAGAAGATTGCCCAGCAGGCTATGTTCTAAAAGAAGGTATCTGCATCAGCGAGATAGGTTGTGATATTGGCGATATAGGTTATGAAAATGAAGGGGCTGCAACCGCAAAGATAGAAGTTCAGGCCAAGGCAGAGAAAGCCGAGGCGGCGAAAACCACAGAAGAACTATCTAAAATAAATACCAAAGCCGGCATACTTGATATATTGGGTTTTTCGCAAGAGGTGGTAACAGATACATCAGGCAAGGGCGAGGTGGGGGTAACTGCCGATCCTTTAGCTGGTAAAAGTGATGAATGCAGAAAATACGTTGATAGAATCGTTTCGGCCCAGATAGGAATGACAGTTTCTGATGCGCTTGCCGGAGGATACACAGTAGCTAAATTGTATGAGGCTTTGGGCATAAGCACCATGCAGGATATTACCGTAAGAATTGAGGCGTGTCAGAAAATAGATGTGCCAACCAAGGAAGATATTATTATCAACAGCGGCATTTCAGTTAAGCACATTGCTAATATAAGTTTGGAATGTAAACGTGTTATCGATAGTGAGTTTGCAACTAAATACAGAATTTCTCTGGCTGATATTATTAACTCAGGCGATGAGCAGCTTCAGGCAATATTCAAAAAATATAATATTAATTTTGGCCTGCTTCTAAGTTCTAATATTGAATGTAAACAAGATAGAGAAGATATACTTAAACAGATAATTGATGTATCTGGCGGCTCTTCAAGCAGTGGAGGTGATACTTCAAGTTCAGGTTCTTCTAGCAGCGGAGGTGAAACCGGAAGTTCATCTGGCTCAGGTGGTGATACAAGCTCAGGAAGCAGTGGTTCCAGCTCTTCGGGTGGAGGCGATGAAACCGGAGGTTCATCTAGCTCCGGCGGCGATACTTCAAGCAGCGGTGGTGATGATACTGGCGGAAGTAGCTCTGGCGCTTCATCAAGTGGTGGCGATGAAACCGGAGGTTCTTCAGGTTCTAGCGGTGGCACAGTACCTGATACGAAAGATTGTATTGTGTGTCCTGGTGGTTATGCAATATCGGAAGATAAAAAATGTGCAAAAGAACCGCAATGTCCAGCTGGTTTTGAGATGAAAGATAAAGTTTGTGAAATTACCAAACAGGAAATTGTTTGTGCCGAGGGCAACAGTTATTTTGAAGGCAGGTGCGTAGAAGCCTGTGCTTCAGGGTATACAAGTGAACTTGGTATATGTGTGAAAATAGCAGATGCCATATGCGCCAGATACTTTACGCTTCAGAAAGATGGTACATGTTTGCAAACAGGCTGTGCAACCGGTTACTCGCTTGAGAAAGGCGTGTGCAAAAAATACACTGAATCGAAATGCGATAAATACCAAACCATGCAGAAAGATGGCAGATGTAAACAAACAAGCTGCCCTGTTGGTGCGGTGCTTGAACTGGGGCTGTGCGTGAAGGAAGGAGATGCCCAGTGCGAGCCAGGCTTCATGCTTGATACAACCGGCCTATGCGTTAAAGATTCCAGCGCAAAAGATTGCCCAGATGGCTTCATATATAATGGTGATGGCTCTTGTATCAATAGAATAGATAACAGTACCCCTGCAATATCGGCTTTAAGAGGCCAATAAATTCTTTTTATCTTGTGAAATTTCATAAAATATAATTACCTGTTCGTGTGAACAAAGTATCAGAACCAATACGCTATAAAAACAGTGAAGCGGGCTTCAACCTGATAGAGGCTACCATTGTTCTAAGCATAATAAGTGCGCTAGCGGGAACAATTGTAATAGGAAGGGAACTTGTATCTGGCGGGAAGATAGTTGCTGTTATTTCTGAACTTGCATATTTTTCTCAGGCGCAGGAGCAGTTCAGAGAACAATATAAATACCGCCCTGGTGATGTGCCTGTAGATAAAAATTTTCCAACATTCACCAGAGGCTTTACCACTCCTTCCTGTGGAGATAATGCTCTTCTAGGTGATGGAAAGTGGGATGCCGAGATTGATGATGTAGCTGATTTTGATGATAATAATATACAGCCATATGAAGTAGATTACGGCTTTAACCAACTTTCCGTTGCTGGTATGATAAAGCAACCAATGAATTTTGATCCATGCAGTACTGATGGAAAGAACCGAAACCCTGGCGTTGAAAGGCCAGCTTCAGATATTGATGATAAAATAGGCTACACTTTCATAAACAATATGTTCATTACCGCTGAGTCTGAAACAAAGTATTTCCTTTATGTATTGCGAGTTGGAGCGCATCAAGAAGGAGGCGTCTCTGACATGTATTTGCGCGGCGGTGCTTTCAATGCAAAATTCCATAGGGATATTGATGCCAAGATAGACCAGCCTGAAACGCCGTGGAGTGGTAAGTACGTTGTAGACGAGAACTGTTTCGATGCTGATGGCTATTTACCTGAAAGTGACGAAACGAAATGCACGGGTAATCTGGTTGAAGTAGACCCGAATACACCAGGTAAATAATAGCAAGATAAAATGCTTAGGAATTAGTTCAAATTTTAACTAAATTTTTTACAATTACTATTTGATTTTCAAAGGTAATCTAAATTAATTTATCTTGATTGGTGCATATATATATGTTAGTATGTAGTAACAAAATTTAATATGGTGGTTAAGAAAATGAAAAATTTCAGATCAGGTTTCACACTTATAGAAGCAGCAGTGGTGGTGGTGATAATCGCTTTCATGGCGGCTTTGGTATCAGGTGGCCGCGAACTTTTGGAATCCAGTAAAATGAACACTATTCTTGCTGAGTCTGGCGGATATATAAAAGCAAAAACTGCTTTCGTAGATA
>CAZLZP010000008.1:22604-33119 GCA_964564045.1 uncultured Rickettsiales bacterium | reverse complement strand
CGGTTCCCATCCAGTGAGTGGATGAGGGGGGCTCCATAATCGCAGACGAAAAAATATCGATGGATTCTGGTCCAAAAGGAACGAGCGCGTTTTTTTCGCTCGCAATCCAAGGGGCGAGGAGGGCGAGGAGGACAAAGGCGAACACAACGATTCCTGACGTGGTCGCGAGCTTGCGTCCCCGCAGGGGATCCAAAAGACGTATTTTCAATTGCATGAGACGATTGGCTTTCTGCGCTGCACTCAACTTACCGGCCCTCAAAATCTATTCGTGGATCGACCAGTACATAAACTATATCACCTATTAAATTCAATATTAGCCCAAGCAGTGTGAAAACGAAAAGTGAACCGAATATAACCGGGTAATCGCGTGAGATAGTAGATTCAAAAGAAAGCAGGCCTAACCCATCAAGCGAGAAGATGACCTCTATAAGGAAGGCCCCTGTAAATAAGATTCCTATGAACGCAGAAGGGAAGCCCGCTATAACTATAAGCATTGCGTTCCTGAATACGTGACCATACATAACCTTTTTCTCTGAACAGCCTTTTGCATGCGCTGTAATTACATACTGCTTGGATATCTCTTCCAGGAAAGAGTTCTTACATAGCATTGTAAGGCTTGCAAAACCGCCTATTACCATGGCAGTAATGGGTAGTACCATATGCCAAAGGTAATCAAATACCTGCTCATACCAGGGCAGCATGTCGAAATTATCAGAAACCAAACCCCTTAACGGGAATATGGAAAGGAAACTTCCTCCGGCAAAAAGAAGTATAAGCAATATACCGAACAGAAATGAAGGGATAGCATAACCTATAACAATAACAAAACTTGTACCTATATCAAACTTGCTACCATCTTTAACGGCTTTTTTTATGCCCAGCGGTATGGATATAAGGTAAGTTAATAGAGTGGTCCACAAACCAAGCGATATGGAAACTGGCAGTTTTTCTTTAATAAGTGAGATCACATCCCTATCTTTGTAGAAACTCTTATCAAATTCAAAATGAATGAGCTTTTTTAGCATCAGCCAGAAACGTTCGACCGGGGGCTTATCAAAACCATATAAAGCCTCTATCTTTTTTAATATCTCAGGATCAATGCCCTGTGCCCCACGATATTTTATTTCGCCGCTATAGTGTGCATTCTGGGTGTTGTTGTTCGATATAAAATCCTTTCCTGATGAGGTAAATCTTTCATTAAAGCCCTGATCAATGCCCTTGATTTTTGCTATTGCCTGTTCAACCGGACCACCTGGTGCCGCCTGAATAATTGCAAAATTGATCATCATAACTCCAAAAATTGTTGGAAAGATAAGCAAAAATCTTTTAAAAATATATTTAAGCATCTAAACTTTATTAAGTATTTATTGTTTCTTTATGTTAGGAAAAGTATTTCCAATAGCAACATCTGTTATCCTGATAGCAATATTTGTTGTGCTTTTCAATTTTTCATTGCCAAAAATTGAAGATTTTTTTATCGCAGGTAAGGCCTTTAAGGTTTCTTCGCTAAAAGCAGATACTTTACGAAAGAACTTTACCGACAAAGAGAAGAACATTTGGTCTGCACTTCCATGTAAAAATGGCAATGCCTGCGCCAACTCATCAGGCATTAAGAGTAAAATCGAAACACACCTTGCTACGCCATATATAAAAAGAAGCCTTGTTCTTAATAAAAGCGGCGTTGAGGTTTTTTCCAACCGCCCGATAGATGCAAAATACCGAAACCTTGTACTTGAGGCAGATACCAAAGGAAGGACTTATCTGATAGAAAGGATAAAAAGCCAGAACGGAAGGGAAAATAAACTAATAACAGTAGTTAGGGTGCCAAACGACGATAAATTTATTCTTTCCCTTTTTGATTTTGGGAAGATAAGCATCAGAACCAATCTGATCATTTATTTTCTGATAGCACTGGTGCCAATATCTCTGATATTTTATTCCCTGATAAAACTACAAAAGGGCGGAAAAACCATCAGAAATAATCTGGATATGGAGAATCAGAACTATCTCATGCAGATCGAGACCCTGAGAAAAGAGAATGTTCAGCAATCACAGTTCCTTGCAAACTTTACACATGAATTACGTACGCCGCTGAATTCAATAATTGGATTCTCAGGGCTGATAAAAGACCAAACCCTTGGCTCACTTGGAAATCCTGAGTATGTGAAATATGCCAACGATATCAATACATCTGGCGTACATTTATTAAGCCTTATCAATGATATTCTAGATTATTCAAAATCTGAGGTTGGAAAACTTAAGGTTAATATGACCGAGGTTGATGTGGTAAAAGTTATAAAACAATCTCTTTCAATAATTGCACCACGAGCCAGCGAATCGAACGTAGACCTTATGCAAAGCTTTGCGAATGATTATTTTATCATTCGTTTGGATCCTAAGCGCTTCAAGCAGATAATGCTGAATCTACTTTCAAATTCGGTGAAGTTCACTCCTGAGGGCGGTAGCGTAATGGTTTCCGTTTTTCCTGATCTTAAGGGCGAGAAGATATCAATTGAAGTGAAAGATACGGGTGTTGGCATAGCGGAAAAAGATATACCAACCGTAATGTCGCTATTCGGACAGGTAGAGACCGACCTTAACAGGAAGTATGAAGGAACGGGCATAGGCCTGCCATTTGCCAAAAAGCTTACTGCCATTATGGGTGGAATATTTGATCTGCAATCTAAAGTTGGTATAGGAACAAGGATAACCCTTACCTTTCCTTATGATAAGAAGCTTAATGCGGAATATGCAGAGCTGTTCAAAAAGAACTCTTCCGAAAGTTCATAATTTTCAGATGACATCTTGTTTTTTTGTATTAATGTTCCTGTTGAAAATTAATCTTGGGAAATAAAATGGCAATAAATTCTGAGCAGAAAAAAGAACTAAGTAACTTAAAAAATCTTTCATTCCAAACTAAACGTGCAACAGTTCCGGCACTAGAAGAAGTTCTATTTGAGCCGTTACCAGTGCTTGATCACGGCTTTGTTCGTGTTATCGATTATATGGGTGATGACTCTGCCATAGTGCAGGCTGCGCGCGTTTCTTACGGTACTGGTACAAAACAGCTTAACCAGGATAAGGGCCTGATAAATTATTTAATGCGTCACTGGCACACTACGCCTTTTGAAATGTGCGAAATTAAATTCCACATAAAATTACCAATATTTGTTGCTCGTCAGTGGATACGTCACCGCACCGCGAACGTGAATGAATATTCAGCACGCTACTCTATAATGGATAAGGAATTTTACATTCCAACTCCTGAAAACCTGGCGCCGCAATCTAAGCAAAACCACCAAGGTAGAAGCGATGAACCACTTACAGGTGCGGAAGCTAAAAGAGTTCTGGAACTTCTGAAAGATGACTCGGCTCAATGCTATGATCACTACGAAGAAATGCTTAACCTTACACCAGAAGGCACAGTAAAAGATGAAAGTAAGCTTGGCCTAGCACGTGAACTTGCAAGAATGAATTTAACTATGAATTATTATACCCAGTGGTACTGGAAGTGCGATCTGCACAATCTATTCCACTTCCTAATGCTTCGTGCAGATCCACACGCACAGTACGAAATTCGAGTGTATGCCGATATTATGTTAGACCTGGTTAAGAAATGGGTGCCATTTGCATATGAAGCGTTTGACGAATTCCGCATGCATGGCACACAACTTTCACGTAGTGGTATGGGCGTTGTTAAGCGCATGATCTCTGGCGAAAAAGTTACTCAGGAAAATTCCGGCCTTACCAAACGTGAATGGGAAGAGCTGATGGAAAAGCTGAAATAATTATTTCTTCTTAATCTCAACCAACTCTCTTTTCTCCTCATCTGTTAGGAAGCTTGCACTGTTCAGCCTTGCCCACAGTGCCTCTGTACGAGGAGTTAGCGCAGAGATATTATCCTTATCATAAGTTATATATAACTTCTCAGATTTTTTGAATTGAGGAACAAGCCAGCGATTAAGTGCATCAGCCAGATCATCCAGCATTGGTAATATTGTATGTTCCCAAAGGGCTAAACGTGCCTCCTGTAAGTTGCTGTATGTGTTATCACCGGGTATTCCCAGAATTTGCGGAGGAACACCAAACGCCAAAGCTATCTCGCGCGCGGCATTATGTTTGGTTTGAAGGAAATCCATATCTTTCGGAGATAGGCTCATTTCCCTCCAGTCAAGCCCGCCTTCCAGTAGCAGAGGCCTGCCAGCATTGTTATAACCTGAATACTGGTCTTCGATCTGGTTCTTAATTCTTGCGAATTGTTCTTCTGTTAAACTTCCCATTCCGCCTTCAGCAACAGACTTCACTATCAAAGCGCCGCTTGGTTTAGCGCCGTTCTGAAGAAGTGCCTGGTTCCATTTGGCTGCCTGATTATGCTGGTCGATAGAATACGCCGCCGCTTCAATTGGTGAAAGTCCGAAGTGATCGTTCAGCGGGTTGAAGTTTTTGTAATGTAATACTTGAGACCTGCCGGTTATTTTATCCACAGGATATTTTATCTCCTTCGCACCTGCGTTATATATATAGTTATTTACATAACCACTCTTGTCAGTTGAAATGCTAACCCTATCGGGCCTTAGTGTGTATAGCTCTTTCAGCGTTCCTGAAGAATTAGCTACACCAAGAACAAAGCTGTTGCCACTGATAAGCTTATAAGAAACCATCGATTCGAAAAATAATGAACCGCTTGTAAGAGGGTTGGGATAATTCAGAATGTCTAATATTGGATGAGATTTTAGAAATTTTTTACTTTCGTCAGCAAGCTCGAATAATTTCCAATCTACCGATGCGGTTAATTTAGAAACCAGCGATATACATTTATATGCTATTACATTTTTTGTATAAGCTTCATCGGCAAACTTTGTATAGTTGCGATTCATCCATAAAGGCTGGGGATTGTTGTAAAAATATGTTTTGTACCCAAAATCCTGAGCCACCTCATCCTGAATCTTGCTACCTTTATTGGTAGTTTTCGGGTTTTTTCCAAACATTTTCAAAACATTAAATCCAGCTGGTTCTTTTTTGCTCATTTTTCCTCATATATATTGGGTTGAGTCTTAATATTAACCTTAGGTTTGCTTATCCGGAAGGGGTAGACACAAAAGTTCTTGGCTTGTTGAAAAAATAGGTCTATAATTTATGTAACACTAATCAAAAGGGTATATTATGGATAAGAAAAAAGCACTGGAATCTGCATTAAGCCAAATAGAAAAAGCCTATGGAAAGGGCTCTATAATGAAGCTTGGTGACAAAGAAGCGGTTAAGGTTGACGCAATATCTACAGGTTCGTTAGGGCTTGATATGGCACTTGGGGTAGGCGGCATACCTCGTGGCAGGGTGATAGAGATTTTTGGTCCTGAATCTTCAGGAAAAACCACACTAACATTACATGTGGTTGCTGAAGCTCAGAAAGCTGGCGGTACTTGCGCCTTTGTAGATGCTGAGCACGCGCTTGATCCTATATATGCTACTAAGCTTGGCGTTAATATTGAAGATCTTATTATCTCTCAGCCAGATACTGGTGAGCAGGCGCTTGAAATAACAGACACACTTGTTCGCTCTGGCGCGGTTGATGTTGTGGTGATCGATTCTGTTGCGGCACTTGTACCAAAAGCCGAGATTGAAGGCGAAATGGGTGATGCGCAAATGGGCGCACAGGCAAGGCTTATGAGCCAGGCCCTTCGTAAGCTTACCGGTTCAATATCTAAAACAAACTGCACGGTTATATTCATTAACCAGATACGCCAGAAAATTGGCGTTATGTTTGGTAACCCGGAAACCACAACAGGTGGTAACGCACTTAAATTCTACGCATCGGTTCGTTTGGATATCCGCAGAATTGGTGCAATCAAAGAAAAAGACGAGGTAATAGGTAACCAAACCCGTGTTAAAGTTGTTAAGAATAAGGTTGCTCCTCCGTTCAAACAGGTTGAATTCGAAATTATTTATGGCCAGGGTATCAGCCGCCTGGGTGAGGTTATTGATATGGGCGTTAACGCAGGTATCATTGAAAAATCAGGTTCATGGTTCAATTATGGTAAAGACCGTATCGGCCAGGGCAAAGAGAACGCCAAGCAATATTTAAAAGATAACCCGAAGGTTGCTGAAGAGATTGAAGCTAAAATAAGGGCCTCTTCTCCTTCTGCAGTTGTAGCGAACACAGCTGAAGATGCCGCTTAATAGAATTTCTATTAATATATAGTTGCGATAATCATTGGCATAAGTTAATCTACTTGGCATGTCAGGCGCACCTAAAACTCTTAATGAGGTAAGAAAAAGCTTTTTGGAATTTTTCAGATCCAAAGGGCATGGGGTTATTTCTTCTTCCGCTCTTCTTCCTCATAACGACCCAACACTTATGTTCACTAATGCTGGCATGGTACAGTTCAAGAACGTATTTGCAGGCAGGGAAGAGATAAAAAGCAAAGCAGGCGGACATGTTCATAAAGCCGCAACTTCACAAAAATGCGTGCGTGCAGGCGGCAAGCATAACGATCTGGAAAATGTTGGCTACACAGCACGTCACCATACATTCTTTGAGATGCTTGGTAATTTCAGCTTCGGTAATTACTTCAAAGAAGATGCAATTGCATACGCTTGGGAATATTTAACTAAGGTTGCCAAGCTTCCGAAAGAAAAATTAATGGTAACAGTTTACCACACAGATGACGAGGCATTTAACCTGTGGAAAAAAATTGCCGGACTTCCTGATGATAAGATTATTCGTATAGCTTCCGATGATAACTTCTGGGCGATGGGTGATACAGGGCCATGCGGCCCATGCAGCGAAATATTCTATGATCATGGTGATCATATTCCTGGTGGCCCCCCGGGCTCAGCTAACCAAGATGGTGATAGATTCATTGAAATATGGAATCTGGTTTTCATGCAATATGAAAAGCATGAGAATGGTACCCAAACAAATTTGCCTAAACCATGTATCGATACAGGCATGGGGCTTGAGCGCCTAACCGCAATTTTACAGGGTGTTCACGATAACTACGAAATAGATATATTCCAGAAACTAATTGAAGAGTCGCAGGAAATTTCAAAAAGACCTGATGTAAAATATTTAACATCTCACCGCGTTATTGCCGATCACCTTCGCTCTACCTGCTTTTTAATTGCTGATGGTATTCTTCCTTCCAACGAGGGCAGAGGTTATGTACTACGCCGTATAATGCGCCGTGCCATGAGACACTGCCATATTCTTGATTCCAAGCACACGTGGTTCTACAAACTTATTCCTGCGCTTATTGAACAGATGGGGCAGGCATACCCGGAGCTACTTCGTGCAGAAAGTTTGTTAACGCAAACGCTGAAAAGCGAAGAAGAGAAATTCCGTGAAACTTTGGCTAGTGGCTTGAAGATTCTGGAAACAGAAACAAAAAGCCTGAAAGCTGGCGGCACACTTAAGGGTGAAGTTGCGTTCAAACTTTATGATACATATGGTTTTCCGCTTGATCTTACGCAAGATATATTAAAAGCAAAAAATATTAAGGTAGATACAGCTGGCTTTGATGAAGCGATGGAAAAACAGCGTGACCAGGCAAGAAGCAGCTGGTCCGGTAGTGGTGAACAGGCAACTTCAGATATATGGCTTGGTATTGCTAAAAAAGGTTCAACAGAATTTCTTGGTTACACAAATTTAAAATCTCGTGCGGAAGTAGTTTCTATTGTTACGAACGATGCCGAAGTTAAAGCAGCTAAGGCAGGAGAGCAGGCGGTAGTAATGACAAACCAAACGCCTTTCTATGGTGAATCTGGCGGCCAGGCAGGTGATAAAGGTATTATCTATTCTGATAAATTCAAATTCGAAGTTGATTACACCAGAAAATTTGGTGGCTTACACGCTCACTTTGGTAAAGTGGTTTCCGGTGAAGTGGCAGTTGGGCAAGATGCATATTTAGAGGTTGATAAAAAGCGCCGTGATGCTGTGCGCAGAAACCACTCTGCAACGCACCTGCTCCACGCAGCGCTGCGTAGAAAACTAGGGGATCATATCTCACAAAAAGGTTCGCTGGTTGAAGAAAATTATCTGCGCTTCGATTTTTCAAATAATAAAGCAGTATCCAAAGAAGAGCTTGCAGATATTGAAAGGGAAGTGAACGAGATAATTCTTCAGAACGTGGAAACGCAAACCCGCGTAATGCCAATTAAACAGGCAATGGAAAGCGGTGCGGTTGCATTGTTCGGTGAAAAATACGGTGATGAGGTTCGTGTACTTTCAATGGGTGCGGGCGATAATAAGGGCAGTTATTCAATAGAGTTCTGCGGCGGTACACACGTTGCTAGAACGGGTGATATAGGTCTTTTCAAAATAACAAAAGAAACCGCCGTTGCATCTGGAGTGCGTAGAATAGAGGCGGTTACCGCTGAAAGAGCGATAGAATATATTCAGAGTCGTGAAGGCATTTTACATGTGCTGCAAGATAAACTTAAAACCTCTCCTGAAGATTTCGATAACAGACTAACCGCATTAATGGCAGAGAAGAAAAATCTGGAAAACCAGATTTCTGAGTTCAAGAAAAAAATTGCCATGGGCGGAGGAAGCTCTTCGGGCGGCGATAGCGTTGCGGTTCAGAATGTAAATGGCGTTAACTTTATTGGCCAGAAACTTTCCGGCATTGAAGCAAAAGATCTTCGAGGCCTTATTGATGAATATAAAAAGAAGTACGATAACGCAGTTATAATTTTAATTGCCGAGAATGATGGCAAGGCATCTATCGCATCTGGTGTTTCAGAAAAACTTGTTTCTAAATACAGCGCAGTAGAATTTGTAAGAAGTGCCAGTGAAGCTATGGGCGGTAAAGGCGGCGGCGGCAGACCAGATTTTGCTCAAGGTGGCGCCCCTTCTTCAGAGAATGCCGAAAATGCCATTGAAGAAGTAAAAAAACTTTTAGCATAAAAAATCTTTCCTCCACCCCTTCCGGGTAAGTTATTTTAGCCATACACTTGAATCAACAATAGGGCGATTTAAGTTATGAATAGAAAAACGTACGACTTTCCACTTAATATAAAGGCACTGGATGCAGATGGTTTCTTCGCGGGATACGCAAGCGTATTCGATGTTGAAGATAACCATAACGATATAATACTTTCTGGTGCGTTCGGGAACTCACTTCGTAAAAAGCACTATGGCAAAGATATAAAACTTCTTTGGCAGCACAAGGCAGAAGAGCCAATAGGCATTTTCACCAATATGGTTGAAGATGAACACGGGCTTTATGTTGAAGGCAAACTATTGCTGGAAGTTCAGCGTGCCAGAGAGGCTTATTCTTTACTTAAAAGCGGTGCAGTTAAAGGCCTTTCCATCGGATTTATCGTAAAGCAATACGACAGGAACGATGAAGGCGCCCGCGTAATTTTCGAAGCAGACCTGTGGGAAGTTAGTCTTGTAACTTTTCCTGCCAATGACCAGGCAACCATAACCGCATTGAAATCTAGCGATACTGATGAGTATTCAAGACTTGAGCGATCTATTGAAAAAGCAATCAACACATTAAGGAATTAAAATGACAATAACTAAAGTAACTAGAAAAGTTGATGACCTTGGTCATTCATGGGAAGAGTTCAAAAAACTTAACGACAGAAGACTTTCTGAGATAGAAAGAAAAGGTGGCGCAGACCCTGTAACTACCGAGCATCTTAACAAGATAAGCAACGCTATGGATGCTTATAAATCGCAGGTTGATAACCTGGAAACGGCGCTTAACCGCCCGCATTTCTCATCGGAGTATAATACAAAAGCTGATTCCGGAACTATTCTTGAGCACAGAAATGCATTTATTAGTTATGTGCGCAGAGGCGTTGAAGGCGACCTTTCTTCTCTGGAACAAAAAGCACTTTCAGTTGGTTCTGATGCTGATGGAGGTTACCTTGTAACCCCGCAAGTTAGCGAAGAAATGACCAGGAAGATATTTGAAACCTCTCCAATGAGACAACTTTCTTCTGTAACAACTATCTCTTCTGACTCTCTTGAGATAATTGAAGATAACGACGAAGCCGGGGCTGCATGGAGCGCAACTGAATCTGCCGCAGTTACTGATTCAACAACTCCGCAGATAGGTAAGATAACTATTGATGCATACGAACTTGTTGCACAGCCAAAAGCGACACAGAAATTAATTGATGATTCATCAGTTGATATTGAAGCATGGTTAACCCAGAAGCTTGTTGAAGTGTTCTCACGCAAGGAAAACACGGCATTCATTTCAGGAAGCGGCACAGGCCAGCCTAAAGGCATCCTTTCATATGCCGCTGGCACAGGCGCAGGTCAGATAGAACAGATAAACTCTGGTACATCTGCGGCTGTAACTGCTGATAGTTTGATAAAACTATATTACGCGTTGAAAGATGAGTATGCACGCAACGCAACATTCTTAATGAACCGTGCTACGGCTCAGGCTGTTCGTTTGCTGAAAGATACAACCAACCAGTATATCTGGAACCCGGGTTTAGCGCTTGGCACTCCTGATACCCTACTTGGCATTCCGGCAAAAGTAGCTTCTGATATGC
>CAZLZP010000008.1:3714-22594 GCA_964564045.1 uncultured Rickettsiales bacterium | reverse complement strand
AGCTTCACTTTCAGTTGCTGTAGGCGATTTCAGACGCGCTTACCAGATAGTAGACAGAACAGGTGTTCGTATCCTTCGTGACCCGTACACTGAAAAACCATTCGTGAAGTTCTACTCAACTAAACGTACTGGTGGTCAGGTGATCAATTTCGAAGCGATCAAACTTCTTAAATTATCAGTTTAATCTGTAACTTATTTATTATTAGGGTTGTGGTTTGAGATATTTCTTGAACCACAGCCAGCTATTAAATCCAGGCCAAAAATGAAAAATACCGTACCAGCAATAGTGCTGCACACGCAGCCTTCTGTAGAACCAGTTACTTTAGCTGAGGTTAAAACTTACTTGCGCACAGATGGCGAAAGCGAGAACAGCCTTATTACTTCTATGGCAAAAGCAGCCAGGGAAGCCGCTGAAAAATATATGAGGATATCTATCAACACTCAGAAGTGGAAAATTTCTTTTAATGAATCAACGCCGGAAGAGGTGGTTTTGCCATATGGTCCGGTGAACGCTATGGATTCAGTAAAAGTTTTTGACGATAGCGAAACAGAAACAACTTTTGATGCTGCAAATTATTATTTGACCGCAGGTAACAGAAGTATCTTCTTCAAGCAGATACCTTCAGGCAGAAGGGTAGAGATAATATACAGTACAGGAATTTCTGCTGATGCTGCCGGCGTTCCGGTGTTGATAAAGCAGGGCATACTAACGCACACCTCGCTTATGTATGAAAGGAATTCCCTGATACCAGAAATAAACTCAACGGCTAAATCGCTATATGATTTTTATCGTGCGGTAATGATCTAAGGAAAAAAATATGTCATTTCATGAAGTAAGATTTCCCGCGGATATATCTTTCAAGGCAACAGGTGGGCCGGAGTTCAAAACAGATGTTGTTAGCCTTTCAAGCGGGCACGAAAAAAGGAACAGTATCTGGTCGTATCCTCGTGCGCGTTACGAGCTTAGTTTTAAAGATATATCAAAAACGCAAAGTAATAAAACCCTTTCGTTCTTCATGGCAAGGAAGGGTAAAGCATACGGGTTCCGGTTCAAAGACTGGAACGATTTTGAAGCAAAGAATCAAATAATTGGAGTAGGAAATGGCACGCAAACGGCGTTTCAATTGGTTAAAGAATATCAAGACGAGATACAGAATTTTCAAAGAAGAATTTACAAGCCTGTTGAAGGGAGTGTGGTTTGTTATGTTAATTCTACCCTCATCACCGTCGGGTTTTCTGTCGATCTTGTTTCTGGAATTCTCAATTTTACTGAACCTCCTGCGGTGGCTGCGGTAATAAGCGCAGATTTCCAGTTCGATGTTCCGGTAAGGTTCAACACCGACTTTCTCGGAAGCGGCACAGAAAGTTACGACAACACTTCAGTAAGAAAAATAGAACTAACAGAGGTTAAGGTTTAATGAAAACAATACCTACAGATCTTGGGTTGCATCTATTAAAAGAGGTGACAACACTGGCCTATTGCTGGAAGCTTACCTACGCAGATGCTACTGTATTTGGCTTTACGTCGCACGATCAGGACATTCTTTTTGAAAGTGTAAATTACAAAAGCAAAACCGGCTTCACGCTAGACCAGTACAAAAGCGAGCTATTAGATAAATCTGACCAAATAGAGATATTTGGCATAGTTGATTCAACTGATATCGGTGACGATGATATAAGATCTGGCAGGCTGGATAACGCAGCGCTGGAAGTTTTTATCGTTAATTATGAAAGCCCGGCAAATGGTAGAGTGCTTATCAAAAAAGGCAAGATAGCGCAGATATCAAGATCGCAGGGTAGTTACCAGATAGCAATAACAGGTATTGCAGATAATTTAGACAGGAACATCACCGAAATATATTCGCCATTATGCAAAGCAAGATTCGGCGATAACAGATGCGGTGTTAATATAAGCAGCCTTACACTTACAGGCGGGGTAACAGAAATAGTGAATGACAAGATATTCAAGGATTCTTCCAGAACAGAGGCAAAGGGCTATTTTGATAAAGGCGTAATAAAATTCACCTCAGGCAATAATTCAGGTTTCTCAAGCGAGGTGAGAAGGTCGGAAACAGAAAAGATAACGCTTTCGATACCATTACCCAGCCCGATATTGGTGGGCGATGATTACCAGATATCGGCGGGCTGCGACAAAAAATTTACTACGTGCATCTCTAAATACAATAACGCGCTTAACTTCAGGGGCGAACCACATATTCCTGGGATCAACGAAATATTCAAGGTGAACTAATGGAACTTAAAAATGAAATAGTGAAGCAGGCAAGAACATGGATGGGAACTCCATTCGTACATCAGGGCCGTGTTAAGGGTGAAGGCTGCGACTGCCTTGGCCTGATAATAGGCGTTGGCAAAGAATGCGGGGTAAAGATACAGAACAGGCCTATTGATGATTTTGATAACAGAACCTATTCAAAAACCCCAGACGGAAAATTCCTGAAATTGCAACTTGATGAATTGCTGAATAAAAAAAATAGATCGGAAGCAAAGCCTGGTGATATATTTCTGATGAACTTTGGCGGCAACCCACAGCATCTGGGAATATTCTCAGATTATCCTAACAGCCCTGCTATGGCCATAATACATTGTTATTCACAATCCGGGAAAGTGGTAGAGCACCGCCTGAATGATTTCTGGTTTACAAAAATTGAACAGGTTTATTCGCTATGACAACCGCAGTATTCACAAATTTAGGTTCAACAATAGGCTCCAACATAGGTTCTACAGTTTTAAGAAATGTGGGGCTGAACAACATTCCAATACTTTCCGGGCTGGCAAGAGGCCAGTTCAGAAGGGCCGGTTCGTTCATTGGTGGTAAAATAACCGAAGCGATATTTGGTGTTCGTGAAGAAAATAAAATAAGAGGCCCAAGGCTTACCGACCTAACAATACAAACTTCAACATACGGAGATGTTATTCCTATTGTTTTTGGCAGGGTAAAGCTTGCAGGAAATATAATTTGGGCCAGGCCCGTAAAAGAAATAGCGGTTACTACCGAAGTTTCCGGGGGAGGAAAGGGCGGAACATTATCTCCGGTTAGAAGAACCGAGACAAGATTTCAGTATAAATCTACATTCGCAATTTGCTTATGCGAAGGCGAGATAGCGAACATAGAAAGGGTTTGGGCAGATAACGAATTAGTGAATCTAGCTGATCTGTGTGCCTCTTATAGTTTATACAAGGGCGATGAAACACAACTGCCAGACCCTATCATTGAATCTTTCGAGGGAATAAACAAAACCCCTTCATATCGCGGGCTTGCATATATTGTATTTGAAGATTTTGATATAACCTCATTTGGCAACAGAATACCTAATTTAAGTTTTGAAGTTAACAGGCCTATCAAAGGCAGCTTCAACGGAGTGCAATCAGTTGAAGAATTAGTTACCGGGGTGAACATAATTCCTGGTTCCGGCGAATTCGTTTACGACACAACAATTCAGACAAAAGTTTATGGCGTATTTGTGAATGATACTTTCATACAGCGCGGCGGTTCTGATGTGGTTAACATGAACAACTCAGAAAAAAAGGCCGATATACTTATTTCAATTGATCAACTTGAAAGCTCCTTTCCAAATCTTGAATGGGTTTCCATTGTGTGTGCGTGGTTCGCAAGTTCTCTGGATGCGAACACAACAACCATAGAGCCGCGAGTTGAATATATATCTAATACCATAACACAGCCAGACCTGTGGAGTGTTGGTTCATACAATCGTAACAACACAATTCAGGCTACACTAGATACTAACGGTAACCCAATTTATGGCGGCACACCAAGCGACCAATCTATTTTAAGGCTGGTAACAGAACTTAAGAGCAGGGGCTATAAAGTTATGTTCTATCCAATGGTGTTTGTAGACCAGATAGATAAACCATGGAGAGGAAATTTAACAACATCAGCAGCTAATATTCCTAACTTCTTTACAAAGACCAAAGGCTATAACGAATTTATTTTACACTATGCCAACCTATTAGAAGATGAGGTAGATGCATTCATTATAGGCTCTGAGATGAAAGACCTGACAAAGGTTCAGAACGGCTCAAACGCCTTTCTGGCTGTAAATGAATTTGTAAGTTTGGCGGCCTCAGTAAAAACAATAATGGGCAGCACAACAAAATTAACATATGCGGCAGACTGGAGCGAATACCATTCAGTGAATGGCTGGTACAACATGGACCCGTTATGGGCATCACCTAATATAGATATGATAGGTATTGATGCATACTTCCCGCTTACCGACAGATCTCAGGATGGAATTTATAATTTACAGGAAGTGATAGATGGCTGGACAAACGGCGAAGGTTACGACTGGTATTACACAGATCCAGAGCGTACGAATCAGGCATCTCTTTCAGCGCCCTACGCCTGGAAAAATATAGAATATTGGTGGAGCCATACTCATACTAACCCCAATTCAGTGGTTACATCATGGGTGCCTGAATCAAAAAAAATATGGTTCACCGAATTTGGTTTTCCTTCAGTTGATGGCGCAACAAATCAGCCTAATGTATTTTATAATCCGGAATCTGTAAGCGGTGCATTGCCATATCATTCACAAGGGCTAAACGATTTTACCGCTCAGCGCCTTGGCATAGAGGCCACCCTGCTTAAATGGCAGGCCTCTGATATGGTGGAAGAAAAACTATTATGGACATGGGATGGAAGGCCTTACCCGTTCTGGCCAGACCTGAACAACGTTTGGGGAGATGGAAAACTTTGGAGCAAAGGACACTGGGTGAATGGTAAACTAGGTGGCGCAAGCCTTACCGGGATAGTAGCAGAATTAAGCGGAAGAGTGGGCATAGCCTCAGAAGATATAGATGTTGGAGACCTGCAAAAGATTATTGATGGGTACGTGCTTAATACGCGTATATCATCTTCAAACGCTATTTCAAAACTTACAGATGCAATGTTCTTCTCGGGCGTTGAATCAGATGGCATATTGAAATTCAAATTATTCGGCAAAGAACAGGAAATAGAAATATCTGAAGATGACCTTATAAAGAGTGAGAATGAAAGTGGTTTGGTTATAAGCTACATTCCGGAAACATATTTGCCGAGCAAGGTTGATGTTAATTTTATCAGCAGAGAGAGTAATTATCTTGTAAGCTCTACATCAGATGGAAGAGATAGTATAATAGCCAAGCAGATCTACGAGAACAACATACCAATGGTACTAACGGGCTCTAAGGCTAAAACAATAGCGGAGATATCTTTGGCAGATATCTGGGCGGCAAAGAAGAATTATAATTTCTCACTGCCGCTTAATTTTATAAAGTTGGACATTGGCGATATAGTTAAGCTGAATAGAAATAACGGCGATGTTGAGAACATAAAGATAGAAAAGATAACTTTCAGCAATAACAGAATTAATATCTCCGGAAGAAGTTTCGAGAAAACTATTTTTGGGTTCACTGATTATGATGATTATCAGGGTTCATCAACTACAACCATTCCGCCGCTTATTGAAACAACGGCAGAGATAATGGATATAAGTTCACTGCCGGGTGACGACCTGAACAAGGCATATATCAGGTTTGCAGTTTCAGGCGGAAACGATAACTGGATTGGTGCAGAGATATTCTATTCTGTCACCGATTCAAATTATCAGTCGTTAGGGGCTGTTCAGTCTCCGGCTGTAATGGGAAATAGCATCAATGCAATTTCAGATGCAAATTCATTTATATGGGACGAAGGAAACGAACTGGAAGTATTCCTTCTGAATGGTGAGTTAGCTTCAACCACTAACAGCGATGTTCTGAATGGAAGTAATATAGCATTACTAGGCAACGAGATAATTCAGTTCAGGACAGCAGAATTTATTGCCGAGAACCATTATAAGTTAAAAGGCCTGCTTCGTGGAAGACTGGGAACTGAAAATAAGACATCAGGCCATGTGGCAGGAGAAAGATTTATACTTCTCAATAACTTGATACTTAGGGCTGAATTACCAAAAGCATTAATTGGTTCATCTGTGAACTTTAAGGTAGTATCATTCGGGCAGGGCATAAACGATGTTGCCCCGATTGTAATTACCTATAAAGGTCAGAATCTTATACCATATGCGCTGGCACATTTCGAGGCCATAAAACAAGTATCTGGAGATATAGATTTCAGTTGGATACGCAGAAGTAGAGAATTTTCAGCCTGGAGAGATTATGTAGATATGCCATTAAGCGAGGCCACCGAAAAGTACAATATATCTATATTAAACAATACAGATCAGGTGGTTAGGGAAATAGAGGTAACAGCATCTGCATTCAGCTATACCGCATCTATGCAAACCACAGATTTTGGTTCAAGCCAAACTACTGTTAAAGCAAAGCTTTACCAGATATCAGAAAATGTGGGTATTGGCACAGAGCTACAGAAAACCTTTAATTTTTAATTGACAGGAGGCGATATTTATATATGTTCACGGCTCATTTGAAGAAATTAAAGAGAATTGTCATGAAAGTATTAAATTCATTAAAATCAGCGAAAGCTAGAGATAAGAACTGCCGTATCGTTAGAAGAAAAGGCAGAGTTTATGTAATAAACAAAAAGAACCCAAAGCTTAAAGCTCGTCAGGGCTAGTTCTGCTATTTAGTATTTATATTTAAAATTTCCTGAAGGAACTTGCGTCCTTTCCTGTCTATTATCTTTTTCTTCAGCTGTTTAGCGATATCTTTTCCAAGTTTGGCCGACTCTTTTGAAGAGCCGCTTATTCTGAAAAGATGCTTACCATTTTCATCTGATATCTCTGCGCTTAGGTTTATTTTGCTATTTTTCTCTTCAGCCAGAACGCCAATCACGGTATGACAGTTGCCCCCTATCTCGTAAAGAAATTCCCTTTCGGCAACGGTAATTCTTTCGGTTGGTTTGTGATTTATTTTGCGTAATAAATTATATATATCCTCATCTTTTTTTCTGCACTCAACGCCTATTGTTCCTTGCCCTGCTGCCGGCAACATTTGTTTCGCCGGTATATCGAACTGATATAATCCTTTAAGGTTTAGTTCCTTTCCGCTACGGATTATTGCACATTTTGCCATTACTATCGCATCATAATCCATGGGGTGGTGGCCTTTCCAAACATAAGTGCCGCGTAACTTAGCTATCCGAGTTTGAACGTTGCCTCTTAAATTCCGTGGGTGCAATTTGGGGTTTGCACGAAGCAACGCCGCTTTTCTTCTTGCTGAAACTGTACCAACCACAAACTCCTTTGGCAGCTGCTCTAGCTTCTTATATTTTTTTGTTTTAAGTATAAGTACATCAACCGCTGAATCTCTCTTTAGGTAGGCTGCGAATTCTATGTTCTTTTCCCGGTAGTTACCTGCAACATCTTTCATTGAATGTACCGCAATATCTATTTTGCCACGCTTTAATGCCTTCTGAATTTCGCTGGTAAACGCACTTTTCCCATCCTCAAAAATATCACGCAAAGGTTTGTGGTGAACCTGGTCTCCTTTGGTGTTTATCTCGACTATTTTGAATTTTAATTTTGGATCTATCTTCTTCAACGCCTTCAGAACAAGTTTTGTTTGTGCTAGAGCAAGCTTACTTTTTCTGGTACCAACTTTTATGATTTTTTTCACAATTAAAGAACCTAAATAGGCATTCTGATGATATCCTGGAACGCACCTACAAGCTTATCACGGATGGCAATGACTGTTTTTAAGCTCATCTCGGCATTTGCAACGGCAGCAGCCAGCTCTTCCAAGCTAACCTCACCAGTAAGAGAAGCCACAGATTTTGCTTCAGCAGTTTTAAGTTTATCAACGGTTTTACCAAGGGCCTCTTCAACCAGATGAGTAAAACTTGGAGAGTCGGAGCTATCAACATCAACCGCTGGGTAGTTACCCATAAGACCACTTATTTTGTTATAAGCGGATAACGCATCTAATGTTTTAAGATCTGCCATGATTTCTATTTTTGTTTTTCATCTCATTAAGTCAAGTGTTCTTTCTTTCATTTGTTTAGTATTTTCTATGGCACTGATATTTGCCTCATAGCTTCTTTGAGCATCTCTTAGGTCCATGGTCTCAAGGTTTCTATCAACATTAGGATATTTAACATAGCCTTCTTCGTTTGCCGCAGGATGGTTAGGCTGATAAATAAGTTTAAAATCAGAGTTATCTCTACTTACCTTTTTTACTTTAACCAAAGAAGCTCCTGTTCGTTCGTCCTTCTGCTCCTCAAAGAAAATGGTTTTTCTTCTGTAAGGTTCATCGTTAGGGTCAATGCCGGTAGTATCAGAGTTTGCTATATTTTCAGTAATAACTTTTATTCTTTCGCTTTGCGCGCGCATGCCAGATGCAGAAATATCAACTGCGCTTTCCAGACCTCTTGAATATGAATCTTCAGCGGAGGAAAGTAGTAATAAAGATATTAGCAATAATTTTTTCATATTACCTGTTCGAGCTTCCTATCGCCTGATTAAGTAAACTGAGTATTTTTTTGTAAGTAGAGGTAGCGCCAGCAAAATCCTCACTATTCTTCATTAACTCTATTGCTTCCATATCAAGTTCAACAGGACTTTCACTTTCCATGGCAACATAATTGCCAGAACTGTTGATGCCGCTAATATGTTGTGGGTTGGTTGTTTGCAGGCTTACCATGCTGCTTTTCACCATGTTGTTAAAGTTAGGCTTAGAGATATCCTTTCTTTTATATTCCGGCGTATCTACATTAGCGATGTTCTGAGAAATAACTTCCTGGCGCGCAGAGTTATACTTCATTTTCTCCTGCAGCATATTTAGTAGAGCTATTTTATTAAGATCCATGGCGCAACCAAAATTCTAATTGGATAGTTATTATAATTCAAAATATTATTTATTCTCAATAGGAAAGCCTATTTATGATAGGATTTTCCTTCCGATATTGTAAAACTGCGATATAATTGTTCTACAAGCAATAACCTTGCCAACATGTGCGGATAAGTGAATTTACCGAAAGAAATCACATAATCAGCCGTTTTTCTTACGTTTTCTGTAAGCCCATCAGAGCCGCCGATGATAAAACTGATATTACTTCCATGATTTACAGAAATTTTTGCCAGTAAAGAGGCAAATTCTTCTGAGGTTAGTTGTTTGCCGGTTTCATCAAGAGCTATTTTGTAATGATTAGAAGGTATCTTGGAGAGAAGAAGTTTTTCTTCTTCTTTTTTAGTTACTTCGATATTTTTGGATTTATTGCTGACATCAACTTCAATTGTTTTGATGCTCCATGGTATTCTTTTTGAATATTCATCGATAAGAGCTATAATATTTTTATCTCTTAACTTTCCGCAGGCTGTGATCTGTATCTTCATTTTTTAGATAATAGAGGGCTCCATGCCGGATCAGAACCTTCGGTTGCAGTATCTATCCTTCTCAGGTTGTAGCCCGTTATATCAACGCTATACAAGCTGCTTCTACCAGGGTTGCCACCATACGAAGGTGTTGTGCGGGTAAATATTATAACCCTGCCATTTGGGCTCCATGTAGGGCCTTCATCAAGATAACTTTCGGTAAGTAGCCTTTCACCACCACCATCAGGCCTCATTACGCCAATATAGAATTTACCGCTTAGCTGTTTGGTGAAGGCTATTAAATCTCCGCGAGGAGACCAAACTGGCGTAGAATATCTGCCTTTTCCGTAGCTGATACGTTTTACACCGCCGCCATCATTATTCATAACATAAAGCTGCTGTGCGCCATCTCTGTCAGAGTTGAATACAATCTTACTGTCATCTGGTGAGAACGAAGGTGATGTATCTATACCAGGGTTGCTGGTAATTTTCTTAACTCTTCTTGATGACAGGTCCATAACATAAATATCACTGTTACCTTTTACAGAAACAGAGAATGCTGCCCTACTTCCATCGCTAGAGAACCTTGGAGCAAAGCTCATTCCTGGAAGAAGCCCAAGAACCTGCTCTCTTCCGCTTGCAAGATCGTATATATTAACCGAAGGAACTCTGGTTCTATAAGAAAGGTAGATTATCCTTTGCATGTTTGGATCGAAACGGGGGGTAAGCACCAAGCTTCTTCCCGAGGTAAGGAACATATTGTTTGCTCCATTATCGCCAGGCGCTTAACTTTTCGTTTCCAGTTACCAGATTCAGCAATATATACTATTCGAGTATCAAAATAACCCTGTTCGCCTGTAAGATATTCGTAGATCTCATCAGAGATAAGGTGAGCAACCCTTCTCCAGCCTTGTGAGGTGGCCTTGAATGATTTTGCTAAAGTTTGTTTTCCGGAAAGAATATCCCATAATCTGAACTCCACTTTAATGTTAGAGCCTTCAACAGTTACCTGGCCAGAAATAAGTGCCTGGGTTCTTATACCTTTCCAGCTTGGGAAATCAGGGATTGTGTCTATCCCATTGATTTGCTGGATATACGCCGATTTGTTGATAACCGTGAACAAACCAGACCTGGATAGATTGCCATCTATAACACCGGTAATTCTTCTGCCGATATTTGCTGATGCATCATCACTACCTATAAAATCAGGGGTAGCTATTCTAACAGGCTCAGAGCCGCCTTGCATGATATCAATTTTAAGTACAGCAAAGCTATTTGCTGGTAAAAACAGCAATAATGCGAAAAAAGTGAGAATTTTTGTCATTTTCATAGTGATTTTTTGTTAAATTTACTTATTAACAGAATAAGTTTTTGTAATTACAAAACCTGAATATCACAAAAACAGTATATTGATAATAAAAATCGCGAAACATATAATTTCGTAAAAATTTTATAACGGAAAATTGCGAATGAGCAATAGCCTAAAAGATGATGAAAAAATACTTTCTCCTGCTTTTCTTGAGGAAATAAAAAGAATCAGGAAGGAAAGAGGCATTTCTGTTGAGGAAATAGCTGAGAAAACCAATATCAAGGTGGCGCACATCAGGGCCATAGAAGATGGTGACCTTAACCGCCTTCCGGGCGGGCCGTATAACCGGGCTTTTATTAGAAGCATTTCTGAATATTTAGGAATTGATACAAAGCCATATGAAAGAAAAGCTGAACCTAATGAATTTATAAAAGAAAGGCAGGTTAAGCTGGAGCTGGGCAGGCCAAATGCAAGTATGCCGAGTAAAGTTACTATTATAGGCTGTCTGTTCGTTATATTTGTTTTCTATTCAATGTTCTACGGGCCTAGGGCATCTAAGAAAGAGAAGATAGATAACGCCATAGAAACTTACCATGAGCAGCTAACCGAAAAAGCCGAAGAAAAAATTGAATTAGCGAAAACCGAAGAAGAGAAAGATATAATAAAAACCGAACTTCAGGCAAAAATAACTGATGAGACCGGCCTTCTTCAACAGATATCGCAGACATCTCCTATAAAGGTATCTCCGATAAAAACCGAAACCGAAAGCTATGTTGATAAAGAATTAGTTATAACCCTGCTTGCTCTTAACAACGTTAAAGTTGCTGTAAAAGATGTTTACGGAAAGGTTCTGTTAAATCGTGAGCTTGAAAAAAGTGAAGCGATAATGCTAAACGGCGCCGAGCAGTACTTCATGGCTACCAGCAACATAAATAACCTTGAGATATACCTTGATGGTGTACAGATAAGAGATACAAGCAAGATACAGAAACAAGGAAGTACTTTTATCTTTAGAACTGAAGGAATGGTTGGTATTGCTGAATCTCAGCCTATAGCAAGCCAGATCACAACTACCATAGCACAACCTACTGCCGCAGGTAATGAAGTGAAGCCTGCTACCAATGAGCCGGTAGAAAAGGCAGTGATCAAAAATGAAGATCAACCGCAAAATAACACACAAGGTACAGGTAGGTAGCGTATTTGTTGGTGGCGGCGAACCAGTTGTTGTTCAGTCCATGACAAATACCGATACCGAGAATGCAGAAAGCACCGCTGCGCAGATAATTGAACTTGCGCAAGCTGGTTCTGAGATAGTGCGCATTACAGTAAATACTGAAGCTGCCGCAAAAAAAGTTCCCGAGATAAAAAACCTTCTTCTCAAAAATAATTGCAACGTTCCTATAGTTGGTGATTTTCATTATAACGGCCATACACTTTTAACTAACTACCCAGATTGTGCCGCTGCGCTTGATAAATATCGTATCAACCCGGGCAATGTTGGCTTTGGTAAAAAGAAAGATTCACAGTTTGAGACAATGGTTGAAAAGGCGATTGAGTACAAAAAGCCGGTACGTATTGGCGTTAACTGGGGTAGTCTTGATCAGGAACTTGTTGTAAGAATGATGGACGAGAACACAAAAGCCAAAGTGCAAAAGTCCGCTGATGATATAATGAAAGAAGCTTTGGTGCAGTCGGCGCTTATATCTGCTGCGAAAGCAGAAGAGATTGGTTTGGCCAAAGATAAAATAATAATTTCTGCAAAGGTAAGCCGTGTTCAGCATTTAATAGATGTTTATACCGAGCTTTCAAAACAATCTGATTACGCTTTGCACTTGGGGCTTACAGAAGCGGGAATGGGTAGCAAAGGTATTGTTGCTACAACTTCAGCCTTAAGTTATTTATTGATGAACGGTATTGGCGATACAATTCGTGCATCACTTACGCCAAAGCCGAATGAAACGCGTACAACTGAGGTTAAGGTTTGCCAAGAGATATTGCAAACTATGGGCTTACGTTCCTTCACCCCGCAGGTTATTGCCTGCCCAGGCTGCGGCAGAACAACTTCAACAACATTTCAGGAGCTTGCTGAAAAAATTCAGAGTTTCCTTTCCGATTCAATGCCGCAATGGAAAGAAAAATATACCGGGGTGGAAAATCTTAACGTTGCGGTTATGGGCTGTATAGTTAATGGCCCGGGTGAAAGTAAGCACGCCGATATTGGCATAAGCCTACCTGGCAATGGCGAAGCGCCGGCTGCACCGGTGTTCATAGATGGTAAAAAAGCTATGACCTTGCGTGGTGAAAAAATAGCTGAGGAATTTCAAACTATTGTGATAGACTATATAGAAAATAGGTTTGGCAAAAGGAAAGTGGCATGAGTAAATTTCAACCAGTGCGTGGCACACAAGATTTCTATGGTGATGAATCAAAGAAATTCTTTAATGTTGTTTCGGCAGCAAAGAAAGTTGCTGAGCTTTTTAACTACCAGAGCCTTATTCTGCCAGTTTTTGAATCGACAGAGGTTTTTGCCCGCTCGCTAGGAGAAACTTCAGATGTTGTTTCAAAAGAAATGTTCACCTTTCAAACAAAAGGCGAAGAGAATGTAACCTTGCGCCCGGAATTTACCGCAGGGGTGGTTCGCGCACTACTTTCAAATGGTTTGCAGCAGAACCTGCCGTTGAAATTCTTTTCGTTCGGTCCGGTATTCAGATATGAGCGTCCGCAAAAAGGCCGCTACCGTCAGTTCCATCAGGTAAATTTTGAATATTTCGGTAATGCTGATGCGCTTGCAGATGCTGAATGCATAACTCTTGCGGCGCAATTATTATCAGCTCTTAAAATTGAAAATGTAAAATTAAATATCAATACATTGGGCGATAAAGAATCTCGTGCGGCATATACAACTGCGTTGGTCAATTATTTCAGCGCCCACAAAAATGGCCTTTCAGAAGATAGCAAAAACAGGCTGGAAAAGAACCCGCTACGTATATTAGATTCTAAGGATGAAGGTGATAAGAAGTTGGTTGCCAATGCTCCGGTGATGAATGACTACCTGAACGAAGAATCAAAAATATTCTTCCAGACAGTATTAAAAAATATCGAGATTCCGTTTGAAGTAATAGTTAACCCAAGAATAGTTCGTGGGCTTGATTATTATAATCATACGGTTTTTGAATTTACCTCAGAAAGCGAGAATATGGGGGTGCAGAATACAATACTTGCTGGTGGCAGGTACGATGGCCTGTGTGAACAGATGGGCGGTAGCGCTATACCTGCTATAGGCTTTGCAGCTGGCATTGAAAGGCTGATGATGTGCGCCCCTGCCATAGATGAAAGCAAAAAACTTGTAGCGATAATTTCTGATAATAACGAAAAAGCTCTGGAAGTCGCAAACCAGATAAGAGCAAGAAACATAGCCTGCGAAGTAATTTTCTCTGGTAATTTCAAGAAGAAGGTGCAAAAAGCAGACAAAATCTCTGCCAGCCACGTTGTTTTTGTTTTTGAGGACGGCGTAGAGGTAAAAGATATGCAAACAGGCGAGCAGAAGAAAACAATAATAGATAATTATGAGTTTTGATAATAAATTAGATTCTATTCTAACCAAACATAAGCAGATAAGCGAAAAACTTCAAAATCCGGCTGATCTTGATTCAAAAGATTTTGGCCGGCTTTCTAAGGAATACTCTGATCTTAGCGAGGTTGTGGCGCTGGTAGAGCAATACAGAACAGCTCAAAAAACGCTGATCGAAAGCGAAGAGCTGATGAAAGACCCTGAAATGAAAGCTCTTGCCGAAGAAGAATATTTCGAGGCCAAGAAAGCTGCGCCAGTGCTTGAGAATAAAATTAAAATGGCGCTGATACCGAAAGATGAGGCAGATGATAAGAACGTTATTCTTGAGATACGCGCTGGTACAGGTGGTGAGGAAGCCGCTTTATTTGCAGGCACCCTGTTGAATATGTATCAAAGATACGCAGCTTTGCAGGGCTGGCGCTTTGAGATAATGGAACTTTCCGGAAGTGATGCTGGTGGTTTCAAGGAGGCTATTTGCAACATATCCGGTACGAATGTTTACAGCCGTATGAAATTTGAATCTGGTGTGCACCGCGTTCAGCGTGTTCCTGATACTGAAAAGCAGGGAAGGGTGCATACTTCGGCGGCAACAGTTGCCGTTCTTCCAGAAGCTGAAGAAGTTGATATTAAAATTGAAGACAAAGATCTTCGTATAGATGTTTATCGCTCAGGTGGCCCTGGCGGGCAATCTGTTAACACCACAGATTCTGCTGTGCGCATAACCCACGTACCTTCAAATACAGTAGTTACATGCCAGGATGAGAAATCGCAGCATAAGAACAAAGCCAAGGCGATGAAAATATTGAAGTCGCGCATATATGAAAATCTTCGTATGCAGAAGGACATGGCCCGTGCCAAAGATAGAAAAAGCCAGATAGGTAGCGGTGATAGAAGTGAGCGTATCCGCACATATAATTTCCCGCAGAGCAGGGTAACAGATCACCGGATAAATCTTACAACCTATAATATAGATACTGTTGTTGGGGCGGGGCAGATAGATGAATTCATTGATGCGCTTATCGCAGATCATCAGGCGCAATTATTATCAGAAGACTCGGAATAGAGGTTACTTTGCTGGATCCAGGTGAAAAACTTTTAAAGTATGTTTGGAAAGATGCCGCTATTCGCCTTAAGAAGGTTGGTGTAAAAACCTCCCTACTCGATTCACGCCTTTTGTTGCAGCATGTACTTGGCATAACTTACGAAGAGCTACTTGTTTCCGCATCGAAGAAGGTCACCGACGCAGAGAATGAACGATTTGAAGAATTGCTTTCAAGAAGAATAAAAAGAGAGCCAGTTTCAAAAATTCTGGAATATAAAGATTTCTGGAAGTACAGATTCAAAACAAACCAATATACCTTAGACCCAAGGCCGGAAACAGAAACTCTGATCGAGGCCGTTCTTAATGATTATAAAGATCATAACCGAGAACTTAAGATACTTGATCTTGGTACCGGCTCCGGATGTTTGCTAATAACTCTGCTGAAGGAATATCCTAAAGCCACTGGTTTAGGCGTAGATATTTCTATAGAGGCACTAAAGGTTGCCGGAGAGAATGCACAAAAGCTGGAAGTTTCTGACAGGGTAAATTTTATTAAAGGTAATTGGATGCATGGTATCGCAGAGAAATTCGATATTATTATTTCAAACCCTCCCTATATAAAAACCAAGCAGATAGACTATCTTGCCGACGAAGTTAGATTGTATGACCCAAAAGAAGCGCTTGATGGCGGAGAAGATGGGCTCAATTTTTATAAGGAAATAGTTAGTAGCGTTGAAAGCGTTATGAATAAACACGCGAAGGTTTATTTCGAGATAGGTAAATGGCAGGAAGAAGAAGTAGCAAAAGAAATTGAAACAAAAGGTTTCGAGATACATGAAGTTAGAAAAGATCTTCTAGGGATTCCTCGTATCATTTCTTTCAATAAACCTTATCTGAAGGTGGTTGGTCCGAAGTCGCTTCACTAGATTTTAACGCCAATATTAAGTAACTGCTTCTTCGGATTCCAGCCTTCTGGCGGTTCTGTACTCCCTAAGACATCCCATCTCGTTCCTTCAGCTATCCATTTTTTTCGCCATGCATCAAATAGCCTACCATCTTCCTCCTCCTCGGACAAAGTTTCAAAAAAAAATCCGCAGCACTCGCAGAACTCTTCGTTGCCTAACCACACTTCATCGTATGGCTTTTCATTTAGTCCATCGAAACCGCACACAGGACAAGTATATGTCATAAAGCTCCTTATCAAAAACAGTTATTAGTTACCACAATCTTCAGTTGCGGGGAAGTACTTTCGTTCCACAAGTGGTTCAAAATATTTAAATATATCGTCATCGGGAAATTCATTAAAAGGATCTTTAGGATTAATAAATCCTGTACCTCTACCACCCCCTGAATTTCTTGGTGAAAGTTTATTAATTTCCTTTCCACCGTTCTTCAATGTCTTTTCAAGAACATTCTCATAATATTTATATCCTTTCAATGAATCCCCTTCTTTCGGTTTAAAGAAAGTTTTGTAAGAGCCATCTTTGTTATAAGAGCCAAATGTATTTGTTTTGGGATCATATATTCTTAATATGCCATTCTTATCTTCGGCCATTGGGAGCTTATTCTTGATACCATATTCTCTAAATTTATGTGCCTTACTTAGATAATTCTTTCCAGAGCCTGTATTAAAACTTTTTGCGTTACTTGTAACATGCCTTCCGAACTCTCTAGGGTTACCAACACCTTTTGGTATCTTTCTTACCTTACCATCAAGATCTTTGAAATGGGTTGTTCTTGGTGCACTTTCGCGTGGCCTACTTATGGGATTTGGCTTTTCCTCAGTTTTTGGCAAGCTTTCAAACCTTCCTGCACTTCCGCCACCGCCTTCGCCACTACCTCCTCCCTCGCTTGTCCACTGGCCGCCATCTGGGTTGCCGGCAGGAACACGAGGCTGGTCCTCTTGGAAGCCTGCTTTTTGTTTCAGTCTTTCTTCCAAAATAAATTTCTGGATATCGAATTGTAGCGACAGGTACTCAAGTTCTTTGCGCGCCTTGGCTAGCTGCTCACGAGACTCCTTCTCTCTTCTAGCCTCGCTGATATATATTTCATATCTCTTCATACCTATATGGTATGATAGAAATTATTTAACCGGAAGGGGTGGTGGAGGCAGGATAGTTTATAAAACTCTAAACTTTGTAATATTCTTTATACCAATCTACGAATTTTTTCAGGCCATTTTCAATAGAAGTTTTTGGCTCAAAGCCAAGGATTTTTCTGCTTTCTTCGATATCAGCAAATGTTTGATATACATCACCCTTTTGCATCCCCTCGTTCTGGATAATAGCTTTCTTGCCAAGTAGATCTTCCAGCACAGAAACAAAATATTTTACCTCAACAGGTTTGTTGTTACCAAGATTATAAACCTTGTGCCTTTTATCTGTTTTTTTACCAATGCACGCAGTTATTCCAGAAATTATATCATCAACATAAGTAAAATCTCTTCGGAGATCGCCATTATTGAAAAGCCTGATAGGTTTTCCTTCAAGGATATTCTTGGTGAATGAAAAGTAAGCCATATCTGGCCTTCCATAAGGACCATATACCGTAAAGAACCTTAACCCGGTGGTAGGGATATTAAAAGTATTTGCATAATAATGGGCTATCAACTCGCCTGATTTCTTTGTTGCCGCATATAATGAAACTGGCGAATCTGTTCTATCTTCAACCGAGAAAGGAGTTTTTTCGTTATTGCCATAAATGGAGGACGAGCTTGCATATATTATCTGTTCCAGGTCTTTTAGATTATTTTTTGCCGCTTCAAATATTGATGTTTGCCCAACTAGGTTACTTTCAATATAAGCAAAGGGATTTTCCAGGCTATATCTAACCCCGGCCTGTGCGGCAAGGTGGATAACAGTTTTAGCATCGTGATACTTCTTAAATATTTGAGATATATCATTTGGTTTAGAGATATCTGCTTTATAGAAAGTAAAATTTGGTTCTTGTTCCAGAATATCAAGACGCGCTCTTTTAAGTTTAACGTCGTAATAATCGTTGATGTTATCTATGCCAATTACTTTTTTGCCGGACTCAAGTAGCCTCTTTGAAAGATGAAAACCTATGAATCCTGCTGCTCCGGTGATGATAATCATATAGAGCCTTAATGAGCTTGGTCCAGGTTGCCAAATCTGGTTGTGTTCTTATCGAAGAACAGGCGAATGTTATTAATTGGGCCATTACGGTTCTTCGCAACCATTATTTCAGAGATGTGATCTATCTTGCTCATCGCTTCCTGCCATTTCTGCATTGAGTCAAGATTCTCTTCAGATGGTTTCTCCCTCTCTTTGTAGTAAGCATCACGGTAGATGAACATAACTATATCGGCATCCTGCTCGATAGATCCAGACTCACGTAGATCAGAAAGCTGAGGGCGGTGATCGGTACGTTGCTCTACCTGACGCGAAAGCTGTGAAAGTGCAAGAACCGGAATATCAAGCTCCTTAGCGATCGCTTTCAAGCCCATGGTTATTTCTGATATTTCCTGAACCCTGCTTTCCTGTGATTTTTTATTAACACCTCTTAAAAGCTGTAAATAATCTATGATCAGGAACTCAAGGTTATGCTTTCTTTTTAATCTTCTGGCCCTTGTTCTTATTGCTGAAATAGAAAGAGCGGGAGTATCATCGATAAAAATAGGAAGCTCTTGAAGTTCCGCAGATGCCTTA
>CAZLZP010000008.1:0-3704 GCA_964564045.1 uncultured Rickettsiales bacterium | reverse complement strand
TGCCTTAACAAGCTTTGCAAACTCGTCATTTTGAGGGGTTTTGCTTAATTTCCCCCTTCTTATGTTACTGGCATTTATATCAGTTTTTATAGAAAGCAGCCTTGTGGCAAGCTGTTCCGACGACATCTCTAACGATATTATACCAACAGTTCCGCACTTAGGGGCCTCAAGGAATTCGCTGCTATTTTCTTGATACTGTTCAAGTTTTTTTAGGTAGTCTGCCTTAAGCTCTTCAGCCGCATTTAGTGCAAGATTAAGTGCTAAAGCTGTTTTACCCATTGAAGGTCGGGCGGCAAGTATAAGAAGATCAGATTTGTTGAAGCCGCCCAATAAATTATCAAGATCGCTGTACTTGGAAGAAATACCGCTCATCGAGCCATCACGCTTAGAAGCTGCATCGGCAACCCTTAGAGCGGCGTTTAAAGAGATTGTTGCGGGCGCAAAACTTGTTTCAGCATAACCGGTGCTGGCAAGATTAAATAACTTATTTTCAGGTATCTCTATCTGGTTCGTGGCATTCTGTTCGCCTGTTGCCTTGTACGAATCATCAAGAATTTCCTGCCCGATATTTATCAGGCTGCGACTTATATATAGGTTATAAGTTATTAGGGCATAATCTTTAACGTTAATTATACCTCCTGCCAGGCTGCTTAAACGAAGAAGATAATTAGCGCCACCAACCTGATTTAGTGCCTCGTCATTTTCAAAGTGATTTTTTAGGGTAACTGGGTTGGCTATTATTCCTTTATCATAAAGATTTATGATCACCTGGTACATTCTTTGGTGTAACGGCTCGTAGAAATGGTCGGGCAAAAGAAAGTCGGCGAATTTGTTTATAGATTCATTATTATTCAGGATGGCGCCAATGATATATTGCTCGGCTTCAATGTTGAAGGGCAGTTTTCTAGCCTCGGCGGCGGGTTGCTGCTCAGATTGTTTACTAAGCGCTATAACTTTCTTCTCTGCTTCCATCTGGTGCTATTTAATATTACTAGGGAAGACCATAATAATATCATTAGCGCCTTAATCAAGAGTAATTGAAAGGATTAAGAATTAAACAGCAGGCTGTTCTTCAGGAGATTTTTCAGCAGGTTGTTCTTCTGCTTTTGGCTGGTCTTTTACAACAGTTTCAGTTTTGTTAGAAACCGCTTTTGCAACAAGATCAGTATTGGCAGTGATAAGCTGAGCCTCACCTGATTTGAATTTTTTAGCATTTTCTTCAGCTTCACCTTCGGAACGCGCAACGTTCAGAAGTATTTTAGCGAACACGCCTTCACCAAGGTCTATATCGATGTTGTAGAAACCAATGATCTTGATGGAGTAGTTAAGGATAATTTGCTTACGAGAGATTTCAGTGCCAGCAACCTTGTTAAGACCTTCAGTTATTTCTGATGAATTAACTGCACCGTATAATCTGCCATCATCACCAGCTTGTTTGATAACCGCTACTATCTTATCGTTGATTTTTTTAGCAAGTTTTTGTGCTTCTTCTTCTTTTTTATTACTTTGTTCTATGAACTCAGATTTCTTTGCTTCAAAACTAGCAACGTTAGACTTAGTAGCCTGAACTGCCTTAGCGTTAGGAATAAGGTAGTTACGTGCGAAGCCATTCTTCACATTTATAACTTCACCAACCTGGCCAAGTTTTTTATATTTTTCTAATAGAATTACTTTCATACGATCAAATATTAATTATTAACAAAAGGAATAAGAGCCAAAATACGGGCATTTTTAATTGCCTTAGATAGTTCGCGTTGTTTTTTCGCGCTTACAGAAGTAATCCTGCTAGGCATTATTTTGCCGCGCTCAGAAATGAACTGTTTCAGCAGAGCTATGTTCTTATAGTCGATCTTCTTAGCATCTTTACCTGAAAGAGGGCATTTTCTAACTCTTTTAGAAAATACTTGCGGTAACATTGCAGGATTTGCTATGTATTTTGCGTCTCTGTCGTTATTCTTTTTTCTTTGAAAGCCCATTTTAGTATTCTCCGTCTATTGTTCGAATTCAGTTGGTTCTTTTGAAATAGAATCAACCTTAATGGTTAAATCTCTGATAACATCTTCGCTTAAGCCAAGCTTTCTTCTAAGTTCAGAAGCAGCTTCATTGTTAGCTTCGTAGCCAAAATGAACGTAGTGGCCTTTTTTGCTTTTGTTAATTTTGTAAGCAAGATCCTTCAAACCCCAGAATTCCTTTTTAATAGGTTTTCCGCCTGTTTTGATTATATCTTCAAAGCTGCCTGCGATCTTCTCAACATCAGTGTGAGCAAGGTCAGGTCTTAGTATTATAGTAGTTTCGTATAGTGCCATATTTCCAACAATTATTTGTAAAGGGAGCGGGATAATACATACCTGAAAGCCGTTTGCAACAAATATTTTTGACTTATAAAACATTAGTGTTATTAAATGTATTGTTTTATGGAAAAAAACGGTTAAAACCGTTGAAAAATGTGGTTTTATTTAAGATATGTCAGATAACAAACTAAGTCAGAAAGATGTTGAATTGCTTACCAAAAGTAAGGATGTTAAGTCCAAAATTGAGGTAATCAACAAAATATCCAACCAATATAGGGGCAAAGAGTTCGGAGGAAAGGAACAGGGCCTTGCCGAAGAGATATTCCGCTTGCTGCTTCGTTATGCCGAAATAGGTGTAAGGAAATCTATCGCTGAAAACCTTATGAGCGCTGATTTTATCCCTAGGGATATCCTACTTTCCCTGGCGAAGGATATTGACGATGTTTCCAGGCCGATACTTGAATTTTCTGAGCTTTTAACAGATGACGACCTTATCGAAATAGTTTCAACAACCTCAAGCACAGATGCCCAGCTAGCAGTTTCCCGCAGAAGCACCCTTTCAAGCTCGGTTTCGGCCGCTCTTGTAAACACCGAGAAGGGAGACGTGGTGGAAAGTCTGCTAGGTAACAGTACCGCTCAGCTTTCTGATGCAAGCCTTATTAAAGTAATAGAATCATTCTCTAACAAGGAAGATGTTATTGAGGCCCTGGTTACAAGGGGTTCTATACCTTCTGAACTGGTTATTCAGCTTACCAAGAAGGTATCTACTGTAATTCAAGCCAAGCTTGAGATGAAATATAACTTCTCGTTTGAGAAGATAGGCAGCCTGTTCGCAGAAGGTGGTGAAATAGCCGCTTTCCGCTTTGGTAACATGAAACTATTCGGCAATGACCTGATAGACCTTATAAACATGCTTGAGTTGAATGGTCAGCTTGAACAAGCGCTTGACCCACTTCATGGTAAATTAACGTTTATTCTCAATGACCTAGAGCCTATTGGCCAGTTTGTTCCTATATCTGCCATCGCTTTGGGTAACAAAACCATGTTCCAAATATGTATGTCGCGCATTACTGGGGTTAAATACTCAAATATAACCAAGCTATTGAACGATCTTGATACTGGCCTTAAAGCACTGTTCCAAAGGGCTGCACTGCCTGAACCTTTGTATGATGCAGTTAGGTTCGCAATATATGTTATAAATAAAATGGACGAAGAGCACGCTAAGTTTGGCACTCCTAAGGCAAGTGAAGACCTGCACGAATATATAAAGCAGATAATAACACAATCTAAGGGCAAGAAGATCCGCAACCTTTCAAGCTTTATTTCAATTGTGCGTAAGCACATTGAACGCGCCCAAGGTGAGTGGTAATAGTTTGTTCCATGGCTAAAACCAAACATTACCCCGAAACGAAC
>CAZLZP010000007.1:31502-36959 GCA_964564045.1 uncultured Rickettsiales bacterium | reverse complement strand
TTCGGTTGCTTTCTTGATAGCACCTTCAATTTTATCACGCGTAACGTTCGCAACCCTGGCATTTGTAAGCGCCAGGCGAAGGCGTGGGTTAGATGCAGGGTCTGGCAAGCCTGATTTCGCTGCAACCACTATCTCGCGTATTAATTTTGTAAAAAGCTTGGATTTCTTTTTATCCTGAGCGCCCTTTTTATGCTTTATATTTGCAAAATGCGAATGTCCTGCCATACTTCCTAAAAATTAAATTAATATGCAAAGATATCTATTTTTATTGCTAATTCCAGTATTTTTTACCCTTTTATCCTGCACCAAAGAAACTGTTAGGCCAGAAGGCTTCTTCGATTTTTCTTCTAAGATAAAAGCTAAAAATGCAATAGAGACCAAGGCTTCCACAGAAGAACTTGCAGTAGCACAGGAAGAAAAACCCATTGAAATAAAGAAGGAAATTGCCGCGCAAGGCCCGGTATTAAAAGCTTCCAAGCGGTTCAACCTTGGCTACCTTACTTTTGATGTGGCAGATTTCTACAGCGAGATAATTCCTATTGAAACCACCAAAGATTTCACCAGATACCAGTTCCGATTCTATTCTCGCACCAATGGTTTCATTAACTATCTGTTTGGCTGGATGAGCCATACAATTTCTGTAATGAAGGTTTATGATAATAAAGTTGTTCCTGAAAAATTCCGTACCAAAGTTGTGCTGAAGAAAAAAACCCGCGAGATTTCTCTTGATTATGATTCTGCCGGAAAAAATATTACATTTGAAGAAGTTGTTCCTCCCGATAACAGAGGCAAAAGGCCGGCTGTTGCTGCCAACCTGAAGGTAAACACCTACGACCCTCTTTCCATGGCGATAGAGGCAAGAAGGCTAATGATAAAAGCCATAAAAGAAAATAATTTTGATACAAAAGGTAAATACACATACAGCCTGCCACTTTACGATGGAAGAAGAAGAAGTGATATAAACCTTGAATTAGAAAGTAAAAGATATAACGGTAACTACCACCTGAAAATAACCCAGAAACCTATCGCCGGTTATACTGATAATGAATGGGCAGATATTAGAAAAGGCGAAAGGATAATTGATCTGTACATCGACCCGCAAACCTACTGGCCGGTTACCGCCAGAGGTGAATCTTCTATCGGCAGCGCCAAAGCTCACTTTGTTCAGAACTGTAATATGACATTCGAAGAATGCATAAAACTAAGTGATGATAAGAAGTAAACTTCTACTGGGTGGAAGAACCTTTGAAAACTATTTCTGCACGATTATTGGCAGGTCGAACCTCGCCTTCAGGATTATCAATTATGTTGTCAGTTTTGCCAAAACCATAGGTACGGATCATCTCTTTAGCTATGCCTTTTGAAAGAAGATAATCGCGGGCGGCATCTGCCCTTTTCTTTGATGCAATAAGGCTTTCTCCAGAGTCAAAGCTTCTATCGGTATGGCCATTCACTGAAACCATTTTAGGATTATTCTTTTTGATTTCTTCAATGGTTTTATCAAGCTCTGCTTTAGATTTATCAGATAACTGGTCTGATCTTCCTTCAAAATAAACCATGTAGACAAGTTCAGGGGTTTTATCAGATTGATCAGTTATCAACGATTTATCTTCCGCAGCTTTCACACCAGCAGGTAAAGGACCTATAATTGGAGGAGCGGGCGGAGCCGCTATTATAGCCGCCACTGGTTTTGCTGTGGTAGTAGTTGTTTGTGTGGTAGTTATAGCTTTAGGCGCAGGTGCATATGCAAGGGAAGGTTTGATATCAGTAGTTGTTTTGCTTGCACCAGAGAGTTTACCCGAAGATAGAGATGCTGTTTTAGAGGAAGCGGCCTTTGTTTGAGTTTGTTTTAAAGAAGTAACCTTGGGAGAGATATATTCTACTTTATATAACTCATTCGCTTGTGCTTTTGCCGCTCTTTCCTGCTCCGCAACAAGTTCCGGCCTTAAAATCTTATCATACACAGATTTATCTATATCCACCCATTTATATTGCTCGCTTATCTCTACAATGTTCTTATCTTCAACGTTTTTAGCCACCCCTGCAAGTTTAGCATATTGGGCTGATATTGCTGTTTGCAGTTATCTTGTTTAAGCTTCAGACTTTTTGCCTGTGCCTGCTGCACCCAACAATCGTAATATACTATTGCTCTTGAAGATTCCAGCGGAGAGACAGCCGGGGTGTATCCTACCAGCGAATCAAGCAAGTTAAGTCTTGCGCTTCTTAGACCTTCTATCTCTTCATCGCTTTCAACTATCCATCTTTCAGGATCTTCCGGGAACACATCAAAATCACCATTCTCTGCTTTCAGCGCTTTACGACGGAAAAAAGTGGAGTCAGTGTAGTTCTTTTCTTTGGCAAGTTTGTTAGCAAGCTCCAGATATTCCCTTTTCAGAGTATCATTAAATTGTTGTTTTCTGACATCGAGCTTTGTATCCCAGCTTTCTTTCTGGGTAATATAAACATCGGCACCTAATTGTTTCAGATAATTTTCCTGCGCCTCTTTTCTGGCTTCGCTACCATATTGGTTATTTCCTGCTAGGCTACCGGCAGCGGTTTCTATATTTCCTAAAGCTTTATAACCGTATTTTTCAACAGAAGTTCCGCAGGAAGAAACCAGAAAAATCAAACCAAATATGTAAAACCTACTCAGCATATTACTCTCTTTCATCTATCCAGGCCATTTGTATGGCCTCTAGTATTTTTTCGTTAGATTTGTTAGGGTCGTCTTCAAACTCATCTAATTCTATAACCCATTTATGCAAATCAGTAAACCGTAAGTTTAGATTGTCTTTATCTGGATGCCTCTCTTCTAAGGAAATTGCTATATCTGTAACATCAGTCCATTTCATTGAATACCTTTATTGAATAATAATAATTTAACCATTATACCTGTTTTTATGCAACTTGATTTGGAAAAAGTTAGGAAAATTATAGATTCCGCTCTTGAAGAAGATATCGGAAGTGGAGATGTTACATCTAACATAACAATTCCCGAAGATGCAGAAATAAAGGCAGATTTTGTTACCAGGGAAACCTGTGTTGTCGCCGGAATTCCAGTACTTGAAGAGATATTTGCAAAGGCTGGCGATAAGGTAAGGTTTACGCCAGTTTCAAACGAAGGCTTTGAAATAAAACCCGGGACAGCAATATTCCATGTTGAAGGTAATGCCAGAATAATACTTGCCTACGAGAGAGTTGCCCTGAACTTGCTTCAATATACCTGTGGTATTGCCACCTTAACCAGAAAATTCGCAAAAGAAGTTCAGCACACAAAGGCAAAGGTAATGGATACCAGAAAAACCACTCCGGGATTGCGGGTGCTGGCGAAATATGCGGTTTGGATAGGCGGCGGTAAGAACCATAGGTTTGGGTTGTATGATGCCATACTTATAAAAGATAACCACATAGCTTTTGTGGGTGATGTTGGTAAAGCAGTTGAACTAGCAAGATTCAGTGCACCAGATAGAATGAAAATTGAAGTTGAGTGCGATACACTTGAGCAGGTTCAAAAAGCCTTAAACGCTAACGCAGATATAATTCTGCTTGATAATATGGATATAAACTCACTAAAAGAAGCGGTTAAAATGAATAATGGAAGATGTTTTCTGGAAGCCTCTGGTGGGGTTACTATTGAAACCGTAAAAGCCATTGCAGAAACCGGTATAGATTATATCTCGGTTGGAGCTATCACCCATTCCGCCCCTTCTATTGATATAGGATTGGATATAAAGTGATTATTTTTATTCGAATACTTGACAAGATTAACTTTTTTGCCGATAAAGCGCCTACACTTTGGCTCGGTAGCTCAGTGGTAGAGCAGGAGGATCATAATCTCTTGGTCGGGGGTTCAAATCCCTCCCGAGCCACCAATAATTTTGTCGACATAACCTGTTAAATAATGCTAAAAGCCCTTATGCTAAGTAGCTCGAACAAATTGAATTTAAGCTCTCATAGAATGGGCAATGTATATCTTAAGCTTGCTGAAACAGCTGATGAGCTGCTGCAGGCGCAGAAACTACGTCACTTTGTTTTCTTTGAAGAACCAAAAGGCATAACCACTCCATCTGGACAAGTTGATAAAGATGAGTTCGATGATCTATGCGAACACCTGCTGGTAATGGATGATTCTGACGCAAAAAATCCTAAAGTTGTCGGAACATACAGGTTACTTCTCAGTACGCCTGATAAGCAGGTGAATAAATTCTATACTGAAAGTGAGTTCGATATCTCTGGCCTTAAGAATTCTGGATTAAATGTTATGGAACTTGGCAGAAGTTGTATAAATCCAAATTTCCGTGATGGTAAGGTAATTCAGCTATTATGGGCCGGTATTGGAGCATATATTGCGCACCACGAAATAGCATATCTATTTGGTTGCGGAAGCTTTTTTGGCGTAGACCCACAGGAACATGCGATTCCTATCTCATACCTTATTCATAACCATAAAGCCCCTGATAATATTTGCCCTACCCCAAAACCAGAAGTTGCAGCTAAATTCGATTTAATTCAAAAAGATAAGATAGATAAAAAAGAAGCTTTGAAGTTGCTTCCTGCGTTGCTTAAGGGCTACATTCGTACAGGATGTATGGTTGGAAACGGCGCAGTTATTGACAATGTCTGTAAAACCACCGATGTTTGCATAATAATGGATACCACCAAGATAGCTAAAAGGTATTCCCAACATTTTGTAAACAAATCAGATGGCAGTTAAGTTTTCAATATCTCAAACCAGAGCATTTATTCGATTCACACTTTTGTGCCTGTTGATATTGGCGGTTATAATACCCGGAATTTTAACATACCACCTACACCGCGAAACCCATGAAAATCTTGTAAAACTATTTTTCTCGCTCGCTGTAAAGATAATGGGCGTGAAGGTTGGTGAAAAAGGATTTGAGAATATTCCGAAAGATTCCGTTCTGTTCGTTTCTAACCACACCTCTTACCTTGATATACTTGTACTTGGTTCAAAAATAAAGGTCAGGTTCACCCCAAAAATCGAGATATCGAAATGGCCTTTGCTAAATTGGTTCGTTCACTTATCTTTGCCGGTTTATATCCACAGAAACGCATCTAAATCTTTGGAACAAAAACAGAAGATACGAGAAATAATAGAAGGCGGAGATTCTATTCTGGTATTCCCGGAAGCTACCACCAATGATGGCACTGAAATACTTCCGTTTAAAAGTTCGCTGTTCAGCGTTACCGAGCCACAGGAAAATACCCATGCCGATGATCATATTGCTATTCAGCCAATTTCAATAGTTTACACCCATATTGATGGCGAAATAGCAACCGACCATAATATAGACAAGGTTGCCTGGTATGGCGATATGAAATTTCTTCCGCATTTCTGGAAGTTGCTTGGTGCTCGTGGCGCAAAAGTAAAAATTTTGTATCACAGCGAGCTTTACTATGAAGATTTTGGTGATAGAAAGTTACTCAGCAAACACT
>CAZLZP010000007.1:30617-31492 GCA_964564045.1 uncultured Rickettsiales bacterium | reverse complement strand
TGTTCTACTTTCGGCACTGGCAACCGAAAAAGAAAAAGTTATTACCCAAGGTGTTGCAGATATTAAGAACTCTAATGAAACAGAAAAAAGAAAAAGTATCTTTGAACGGCTGGTTAAACATTGATAAGCCGGTTGGTGTATCTTCTACCTTTGTAACAAATAAACTCAAAAGAATATTAAATCCGAAAAAGATCGGCCATGCTGGAACGTTAGATCCGGCGGCATCAGGAATTCTGCCAATTGCATTAGGCGAGGCAACAAAAACCATTGAATATATTCAAGATGCAAAGAAAACCTACCAGTTCACAGTAAAATTTGGTGAAACCACCGATACTTTAGATAAGGAAGGTAAAATAACTGACAAGAACGATATATTTCCAACCCTTGAGAAAATTAAAGATGTTATCCCGGAATTTATCGGGAAGATCAAACAAACCCCTCCTGCCTATTCGGCAATAAAGATAAATGGGGAAAGAGCTTACGACCTTGCCAGAAAAGGCATAGAAGTTGAGATGAAAGAAAGAGAGATAGAGATATATAACCTGAAGCTACTTGATAATAAAGTTGATTCTAATCAATGTGTTAGGGAATCAACTTTTGAATGTGATTGTTCTAAAGGAACCTATATAAGAACGTTAGGGGCCGATATAGCAAAAAAGGTGCAAACAATTGGATATATTACGTTTTTAAGAAGAATCGCAGTTGGAAACTTTAATGTTGATAACGCCATAAGACCAGAAAACTCAAATGAAGGCTTGCTTTTCAATGAGAATGATATTAAAAGCCACCTCAAGCCAATAGATGTAGGGCTAGACGACATCCCTGTTTTACATCTGGATATACAAGCTTGCTCTAAGCTTATAAATGGACTCAGA
>CAZLZP010000007.1:26007-30607 GCA_964564045.1 uncultured Rickettsiales bacterium | reverse complement strand
ATAGTAAGAGTTTATAATGATAAAAAGCTTATCGCGATCGCTGAAATTGAAAACGGCTACTTAAAAACCACAAAGGTTTTTAACTTATAAATTATTTAATGGAGAAAAATGATGTCGGTTACAGCAGAAAAGAAAACTAAACTTATCAACGAATTCGCACAAAAGAAAGGCGATACTGGCTCTGTAGAAGTTCAGTGCGCTATTCTAACTGAAAGAATAACAAACCTTACAGAACACTTCAAAACTAACGCTAATGATGTTCACTCAAGAAGGGGCCTGCTAGTTATGGTTAGCAAAAGAAAGCGCCTGCTTGAATATCTAAAACGTTCAGATTTAAATCGTTACACTAAGCTGATTGATAAGCTAGGTTTAAGGAAATAGTAACTTTTCCGTTCATTTCTCTGTATGCAGAAAAACGAAATTTTTAAAAGGCAGAAATGATTCTGTCTGCTAATGAACTACATAAAAGGAAAAACAATGTTCAATATAACAAAAAAAACTATCAACTGGGGTGGCAAAGAGCTATCTCTTGAAACCGGCAGAATAGCCCGTCAGGCTGACGGAGCTGTACTTGTACGTTACGGCCAAACTTCAGTACTATGTACTGCTGTTGCACAGAAAGAAGCAAAACCAGATATGGATTTCTTCCCTCTAACTTGTATCTATCAGGAAAAACAATTCGCTGCAGGTAAAATTCCAGGCGGCTTCTTCAAACGTGAAGGCAAACCTACTGAAAAAGAAACTCTAACTTCAAGACTTATCGACAGACCTATCCGCCCTCTATTCGGCGAAGAATTTTTCAACGAAGTACAAGTTATTTGTACGGTGCTTGAATACGACGGCAAGAATGATGCTGACATACCTGCGCTTATCGGTGCTTCAGCTGCACTTGCGATTTCAGGCATACCTTTTGACGGCCCTATCGGTGCCGCAAGAGTTGGCCTAACAAATGGCGCTTACGTTCTAAACCCTGAATATGGTTTTGATCAAGATTCTCGCCTAGACCTAGTTGTTGCAGGCACTAAAGCATCAGTAATGATGGTAGAATCTGAAGCAAAAGAAATTTCTGAAGAAGAAATGCTTGGTGCAGTTAAATTCGCCCATGATGAAATGCAGGCAGTTATAAGCCTTATCAATGAAATGGTTAAGGAATGTGGCAAAGCCCGTTGGGAAGTTGCGAAAGAAGATTCTTCTGAACTTGCTGCAAAAATCAAAAAACTTGCAGGCGATGATTTCAAGAAAGCTTACGCTATCACTGATAAACAAGCTCGAGTTACTCAGCTTAAAGATGCTAAGAAAAAAGTTCACGAACAACTTACAGCTGATCTTAAAGAAGGCGAAACTCTTAATAAGAAAAAAGTTGATGGCCTACTTAAGAAAATTGAGAAAGACGTTGTTCGCGGCGACATTCTTAAACTTAAGAAACGTATCGATGGTCGTGGCACCGAAGATATCCGCCAGATCGATGTACAGGTTGGCGTTCTTCCAAGAACTCACGGCTCTGCATTGTTCACTCGCGGTGAAACTCAGGCACTAGTTGTTACAACCCTAGGCACTGGCCAGGATGAACAAAGAATTGATGGTTTAGATGGCGATACTACTTCTAACTTCATGTTACATTATAACTTCCCTCCATACTCTGTGGGTGAAGTTGGCAGAATGAGCGGCGCTGGTCGTCGTGAAATCGGTCACGGTAAATTAGCATGGAGAGCTATACGCCCTCTACTTCCTTCTAAAGAAGCATCTCCTTACACTATACGTATAGTTTCTGAAGTTACTGAATCTAACGGCTCATCTTCAATGGCAACTGTGTGCGGTGCATCACTTTCACTTATGGATGCAGGCGTTGCACTTCCCCGCCCTATCGCAGGTATTGCAATGGGCCTTATTCTTGAAGGTAAAGAATATGCTGTGCTTTCTGATATACTAGGCGATGAAGATCACCTTGGTGACATGGATTTCAAAGTTACTGGTACTGAAACAGGTGTAACAGCCCTTCAAATGGATATTAAAGTTCAAGGTATCACAATTGAGATCATGAAACAGGCTTTAGCGCAGGCTAATAAAGGCAGAATACACATTCTTGGTAAAATGAATGCTGTTATTCAGGCTCCTCGCGATGCTGTTAATAACAATGCTCCTAAATTTAAAACTATCACTATCCCGGCTAACAAGATCCGTGAAGTTATTGGTAAAGGCGGCTCTGTTATTAAAAATATTTGCGAAGTTACAGGCGCTAAGATCGATATCGAAGATACTGGTGAGATCAAAGTTGCAGCACCTGGCAATGAATCGGTTGATAAAGCTATCGCTATGATAAATGATATCGTTGGCGCTGATCCGGTTGTTGGAGAAATTTACGACGCAAAAGTTATGAAGATGCTAGATTTCGGTGTTGTTGTTCAGTTCCTTGGCAAGAACCAGGGCCTTGTACATATCAGCGAAATATCCAATGAAAGAGTTGAAAGCGTTGAAAGTGTTCTGAAACTTGGCGATGATGTTAGAGCAAAAGTTCTTAACGTTGACAGACAAGGTAAAATAAAACTTTCTATTAAACAGGCTATAGGCGGCGCTGCTCCTACTGCTAATGACAATGCTGGTTCATTAGAAGAAGTTGAAACTCCTTCTGAGATAACTACTATTAATTAGTGCTTGGTGCTAGTGTTGGTGAATAGTGAAAGTAACTGAAAAAGACCTAGCTGGTATAAAAGATATTGAAAGCGAGATACTGCGTTTAAAAAAAGAAATGAACGCAGTTATCCTTGCACATTATTACCAGGATGAAGAGATTCAGGACATTGCCGATTTCATTGGCGATTCGCTTGAGCTTTCCCGCAAGGCCTCTACCACAAATGCTGATTATATTATTTTCTGCGGCGTGAAATTCATGGCAGAAGTTGCCAAAATTCTAAGCCCCCAGAAAACCGTTATAATACCAGACCTGAATGCTGGCTGCAGCTTGGAAACTTCATGCCCACCAAAAGAATTCAAGGCGTTCCGAGAAAAATACCCTGATCACATTGCGGTAACATATATTAACTGCTCGGCTGAAATAAAAGCACTTTCAGATATTATCGTTACCTCTTCAAGTGCTGAAAAAATAATCAGGCAGATACCTTCTGATAAAAAAATAATCTTCGCTCCAGATAAACACCTGGGCAAATACATGATAAAGAAAACCGGCAGAGATATGCTTCTATGGGAAGGTACCTGCATAGTGCATGAACAATTCTCGGAAAAAGAGCTAGTACAGCTTATGAACAGGCACCCAAACGCGAATGTTATTGCCCACCCTGAATGCCCGGAACATATATTAGGCCATGCAAGTTATATAGGCTCTACTTCAGCGTTGTTAAACTTTACAAGAGATAACACTTACAAAAACCCAACAGCTGAATTTATTGTGCTTACGGAACCCGGTATAATCCACCAGATGAAGAAGCATTCTCCAAGCGCAAAGTTCTATGATGTAACCGCCCTGAACGAAGCTGGTTGTGCTTTCTGTAATGAATGCCCTTACATGAAACTGAACACGCTGGAAAAATTATATCTGTGTATGGTTAATAAAGAGCCGGAAATTATTTTGAGTGATGAAATTAGAATTCAGGCAAAAAAGTCCATCGACAAAATGATGCAGATGAGCGCAGCTTGAGAATAATATAAGGATAGATGAGGCCGCGAAAGCCGTCTGCATTTAAATCATCCTGAAGCCTTTAAGTTCAGGTGGGTGCCGGAAGTAACAAGACCTGAGCCCTGCCAGAGCCAACTCCCAATAAATTTACATCGCCCCGGAGATTAGTATACAATAACGCACTCCGCAGCTACTCATCTGCATACATTATAGTGCTTAAATGAAATGTTTTCAACTAATGAAGAAAAATAAATTTTCTATTTTAGATAATTCATTGGATTCTTGGCATCTTTGCCTTTGCGAACAGCAAAGTAAAGTTGTGGTGATGTAACCTTTCCGGTTGAACCAACCGTACCTATTGTTTGCCCTTTAGATATATGCTGATCTTTTTTCACATTAACATTATTCATGTGGGCATAGGCTGAAAGCAGGCCGTTATCATGCTTGATTATTACAAGGTTGCCGTAGCTTTTTAAAGAGTTACCGGTATAGACCACTCTTCCGGAATTTGACGCTTTAACACCTGTTCCTGCCGATGCTGCAATATTTATTCCATCGTTATATTCAGCACCATTCTGCCCAAATTTTTTAACCACCTTACCTTTTACCGGCCACATGAAATTACCATCATCTTTAACAATGCTGGTTTTTTCTATTTCTTTCTGGGCGCTCTGCGCCAGTTTTTGGGTTTCCTTCTCGGTATCTATTAAAGCTGTATCTGCTGGTGCGGTTTCAGTTGGGGTATAAGCGCCAAGAACACCGCCCGTTGGTTTTCTCAGGCTTGCGGGCTTGCCTTCATCGTCCGTGTAGGTAGTTGAAGTTTGTTGCTGAGGTTCATCAATTGTTGTTTCTGCAAGCGCTTCACCGCGTCCGTACTGGTCTTCAGATGGAAGATCTGAAGGGAATGGTATCTGTAAGTTCTGGCCTTTAGTTACATTATAAGGAGCCACTAGGTTGTTCAGCTTCACT
>CAZLZP010000007.1:18718-25997 GCA_964564045.1 uncultured Rickettsiales bacterium | reverse complement strand
TTCACTATACCTGACATATCTACCCCATACTGGCGAGATATGCTGTAAAGTGTTTCTCCTTCCTTAACCGCATGGAATTTGCCTTCAGGAATTTTAATTACTTGGCCTTCCTTTAATGCATACGGTGGTTCAAGGCCATTCACAACAATAATAGGAAGTATAGGAATGCCATATTGGCGTGAAAGACTGAATAAGGTTTCACCTTTCTTAACTGTATGAGTTTGCTCAGATACATTTACCGAACCCTCTTCTGAAGAACTTGATCTTACAACAGTATATCCTTCGAGAACCTTAGGGCCGATATTATCAGAAACCGTGTAAACCTGGGTTGCCTGTTGTGGCGGCGCTATTTCTTCTTCGATTATTTCATTGTTTGAAGGATAATTATTATCGTTGCTTACATCTTCAATAATAACAGGAACGCCTCTGTTCTGCATATTTTTTGCTTCTTTCGAGCCTGCCTTCGGAGGCCCCTGAACATCACCATAACCGTAATAATCTTCAAGACGGTACTCAACTTTTGCAGCGGGCTGTGTATAGGAATAATCACAGGCACCTAAAAGTAATATAGGCAGCGATAAAATTATTTTAGATAAGTTCTTCATAAACTATTTTAGCTTTGTTAATTTCTTAACTCCACCCATATAGTTAAGCAAGGCTTCTGGTATCTCAACGGTACCATCGGCCTGCTGATAGTTCTCAAGTATTGCAACAATGGTTCTACCTACCGCTAAAGATGAGCCGTTAAGTGTATGGACAAAATCTACCTTGCCATTTTCACGACGGAAGCGTGCGTTCATTCTGCGCGCTTGGAAATCGTTGAAGTTAGAACAGCTTGATATCTCGCGATATGTATTCTGCGAGGGCAGCCAAACTTCAAGATCATACGTTTTTGTTGCACCAAAACCTGTATCGCCTGAACACAGGCAAATAACGCGGTAAGGTAAATTGAGTTTTTTAAGAATGGTTTCAGAGCATGAGGTTAGCCTTTCATGCTCTTCTTTTGATTTTTCAGGTGCTGTTATTGAAACAAGCTCAACCTTGCTGAACTGATGCATACGTATAAGCCCGCGGGTATCTTTACCCGCAGAACCGGCTTCCGAACGGAAACACGGGGTGAATGCAGTATAACGAAGCGGCAATTGCTTTTCTTCAACTATTGCCTCACGAACAAGATTGGTAAGCGGAATTTCAGAAGTTGGCACCAAATAAAAATCGTTAGTGGTCTTGAAAAGATCTTCTTCAAATTTAGGTAGCTGGCCAGTTCCAAAAGCAGCATCTGCTTTCACAAGATACGGTACCGAAGCTTCTAAATAGCCGAATTCTTTGGTTGCGGTATCTATCATGAACGCCGCAAGTGCGCGCTCGAGCTTTGCCAGGTCACCGAATATGGATGCAAAACGAGAGCCGGATATTTTAGCCGTACGTTCAAAATCGAGCAGGTTAAGATCTTCACCAACTTCAAAATGCGCTTTAGGTGCAAATGATAGTTTTTTTGGTTCACCGAATTTTCTAACTTCCTTATTATCACTTTCATCTTTGCCATCTGGAACGGTGCTATCGAGTATGTTAGGAATAGTGGAAAGTATTTCGGTAAGTTCAGCGTTATCGCCTTCACCTTCTGCATTATCTTTTGCCGCCGCAAGTTGCTGCTTTAACTCTTTTGATCTTTCAAGTAAAGGCGCTGCTTCAGCTTTTTTGCCAGAGGCCATTAACTCACCAACTTGCTTCGCAAGCTTATTCGCTTCTTCCTGCAATTTTTGAGTGCCGGTAAGATCACCGCGACGCTTGCTATCTATTTCCAATATCTTCGCAGAAAGTGGTTTTAAACCCCTTCTTGCAAGGTGCTTATCAAACTCAGCCGGGTTGCTTCTTATGTATTTTATATCATGCATTTGCAGTAACTGCTTTTTTCTTATCTATCAACTTACAGAAAAATATAGAGAATTCATATAATAAATATAATGGCGTTGCCAGAGCTAATTGGCTTAATACATCTGGCGGGGTTAAGAAAGCCGAAACAGTTAATATTAGTACAACAGCATATTTGCGGAACTTCTTAAGCTGCTCAACACTTACAATGCCGAACTTGAATAGTAATATTACTACTAATGGTAGCTGAAAGGTTATACCAAACGCCAGTATCATTGTTGTTACCAGCGACAGATATTCGCTTATCTTTGCTTCCAGAACTATAGGTAAATTTCCATCACCACCTGGCATTTCGTAACTTAAGAAGAACTTCCATGCCATTGGGAATAGAAAATAATAAACAAACGCCGCACCTGAAAGAAATAATGTTGGGGAAAGTACCAGGAACGGCACAAAGAATTTCTTTTCATGGGCATACATTCCAGGCGCACAAAACGCGTAAACCTGAGACGCCGCAACCGGGAATGAAAGTATCAAACCGGCAAATATGGCAAGCTTAAGATAGGTAATAAATGCCTCTGCCAGCCCGGTATAAATTATTTTTCTGCCCGATTCATCACCTATTGCATCAGCAAGCGGCTGAACCAGAAATGAATATATATCCTGAACAAATATATATGAAATTACCGTACCAACCACAAATGCCGCTACTGAAATAACCAGACGCTTCTTAAGCTCTTTAAGGTGAGCTATGAACTCAGAATTTTTATTGCTGTTTATCATCTTGTTTTATTTCTTCCGGAAAAACCTCTTTAACATTGTAAGCATCGTGGTACTCACCATCTAAACCAAGAATCTTATTCTTCGGTTTTACAGTATTATCTTCTTCAATATCTAACAACGAGGTGAATTCGTGGGTTATCTTTTTTATCTTGCTGAAAAGCTTGCCCATCTGTTTTAAAATATCGGGTATATCTTCAGGTTTAATGAATAATATACAGGCAACCACAATTACAAATATTTCCCAGAAAGACAGATCAAACATAATGCGTCAACCCAAAGTTGAGTAGATTTTACTAATAAAAATAGCTCATAATTTAAAAAAATGGCTTACACAAGCCCTTGTAAAAAACAATATTATCGCTTTAATTTTAAATTCGGACAAATTATACTACAGCGCATAAATTTGACTAGTTAAATAAGTATGGGAATAAAGCAAGACATAAACTATTGCTTAGATAGCAAGATTGGCAGTAACGGCATAGATGAATCTCAACTGAAAGATGCTGAGGCGAAGGTTATTGCCGAGATTCATGCACTGAAGAACGAGAATTTAAAATTATTCGACTTTTCTGACATAAGCGAAAAAACAAATTCCGTAAAAGCACTGGCCAAAAGTTTGTCTTCAAAATATAAATATCTTTATATTCTGGGTACGGGTGGCGCAACTCTGTGCGGGCAAACACTGTGCGGCCTGCTGGAATATAGTTCAAAAAAATCCCGGCTGAAATTCATCGACAATATAGACCCAAAAACCTTTGAGTTATTATCAAAACAGATAAAATGTGAAAAAAGCTTTGTACTGGTTATAAGCAAATCAGGCAACACACTTGAAACAATAACCCAGTTTGGTTTCTTCACCAAGGTTTTTATAGAAAGGGTGGGCAAAGAAAATCTGAAAGATCACTTTCTGGTGATAACTGATACTGAAAATGAAAATAATAAAATAAGGAATATCGCTAAAAAACTTTCTATACCAGTTCAGGCTCATGAAAAAGTTGGCGGCAGGTTCTCTATATATAGCCCGGTTGCCCTTATACCGGCAGCATTTGCAGGCCTTCGGATAAAGCAATTCCTTAAAGGCGCGGCTGATGAAGTTAAAAAAACTTTTAAAAACAAAGATTCCGATAGCATAAAAGGCGTTGCACTTAACTACCTGCTTTCTGAGAACGGAAATATCAATTCAACAGTAATGATGCCTTATGTTGACAGGCTAAAGAATTTTACTACATGGTTTGCTCAGATATGGGCGGAATCTTTGGGTAAAAATGAAGTTGCTACAACGCCTATCAGGTCTTTGGGCACCTTAGACCAGCACAGCCAGATGCAATTATTTTTGCAGGGTAAAAAGGATAAATTCTTTAATATTATCTACATTCAGAATAATGATGAGATGAGAATTGAACTTGATAGTTCATTTACCGAAGAAAATCTTGATTACATAAATGGAAAAAAATTCAGCGATATAATAAATTCTGCTGCCAGATCTTCCATCGAAACATTGGCCAATAATAAAAGTCCGGTAAGGGTTTTTGAAATTGACAAGCTGGATGAATATACAATGGGACAACTTACCATGCATTTTGTGCTGGAAACCGTACTTTTAGCCAAGTTGTGGAATGTTAATCCGTTCGACCAGCCGGCGGTTGAACAGGGAAAAAAACTTACAGTTGAGATGCTGAAAAAACTATCTTAGTATGGTCTTATGACCATTAGAATTCTACCACCTATCACAGTAAACCGTATCGCCGCAGGTGAGGTTATCGAGCGCCCGGCTTCGGTTATAAAAGAGCTTGTTGAAAATTCTATCGATGCTGGAGGCAAAAAGATCGAGATAGATATAGAAAATGGCGGCAAGAACCTTATCAGAATATCAGATGATGGCAAGGGAATGAATAAGCAGGATATTGAATTATGTATCCTTCGCCATGCAACCTCCAAGTTGCCTGATGACGACCTGTTCAATATAAATTTTTTTGGCTTCAGGGGTGAGGCACTGCCTTCCATAGGTTCCATATCAAGGCTATCCATCTCTTCAAAAGCCACCAACCAGAACGACTCGTGGAATATTTCTGTTGAAGGTGGAACTACTAATGAAACCAAGCCTTCAAACTTAAGCAAAGGTACGGTTATTGAAGTGCGCGATCTTTTCTTCGCTACACCGGCAAGATTAAAATTCCTGAAGTCTGACCAGACAGAAAAAGGCAGAACAATTGAAATAGTAAAACGCCTGGCAATGGCAAACCCAGATGTAAGCTTTACTTTGCGAGATTCTGGTAAAGTGGTTCTAAACTATAAGGCGTTACAGAGAGATTTTATTGAGAACCAGACAGAAAGGTTAAAAGATATAATCGGCAAAGATTTTATCACAAATTCTGTCAGCATAAATGCGGTGCGTGGGAATGCAAAGCTTGAGGGTTTCATTTCGTTACCAACTTTTAACGCAGCAACTTCCGCCGACCAGTATATTTTTGTTAATAACCGTCCGGTGAAGGACAGGTTGCTACTAGGAGCTATTAAGGGTGCTTACGCCGATTTCATGAGCAGGAATAGGCACCCTGTTGTTGCCTTGTTCATAACTGTCGCGCCTGAAGAGGTTGATGTGAACGTGCACCCAGCCAAAGCAGAAGTTCGCTTCCGTTTTGAAGCCGAGATACGTGGGCTTATTGTTGGCAGCATTAAAAATGCTCTGGCTGAAGCCGGTTTCAGGGCATCATCCACTGTTTCCGATTTTGCACTACAATCTTTCACTCCAGAATCTAACCCTAACCCAGGCTACTTCCAGCCCCGACCAAGTTTTGGCGGATATGGCAGAAATAATTTAGCAGAGGCAAATAATGTTTCCTACTACCAGCCTACACAACAAATGTTTTCACCACAACAAGCGCAGCCTATGGCACGCATTGAAAATCCTAACTTTGATAATGAAACGCTGAAGAATTTTCCGCTTGGTTCCGCACGTGCGCAGGTACATGAAACTTATATAGTGGCACAAACGAATGATGGTATGGTGATAGTAGATCAGCACGCAGCGCATGAGCGTTTGGTTTATGAAAGAATGAAAAAACAGTATGATGCGAAAGCGATAAACACCCAGAAAGTTCTGATACCGGAAATAGTGGAACTGGGCGAAGATAAAGTTATAGATCTATGCAACAAAATCAATGAACTTGCTGGTTTTGGGCTGGTGATAGAAAAATTTGGCAATAGTGCAGTTCAAGTAAAAGAGATACCGGAAATATTGTGCAAAGAAAATGTTAAGAAATTGATAGAAGATATATCTTCAGAGATTTCAGAGTTCGGTGAAGAGTTCAGCCTGAAAGAAAAAATAGAGCATATTCTGGAAACGATGGCATGCCACGGAAGCGTAAGAAGCGGTAGAATATTGAATGTTGATGAGATGAATTCTCTTCTGCGTGAAATGGAGGCAACACCCTATTCCGGCCAGTGTAACCACGGCAGGCCAACTTATATAAAGTTAAAGCTTGATGATATTGAGAAGCTTTTTGGACGAAAATAATGAACAAGATTTTTAATAGGGCGAGAAAAGCAAAGCAGCTTGAGCGTGCTGTAAAAACTTTTTCAGACTCTGATTTTCTGCATAGGGAATCTGCTGAAAGATTAGCCAACCAGTTTGAAGGATTGATAAAAAAGAAGTTTGATAAGGCGCTTATACTAGGCACCAGAAATGGCTATTTATATGATGTTCTGAAGGATAATGAGAATATAAGTACCATTTTTGAAACTGATATTTCTAAAGGTTTTTTAGGTAAGAAACATTCTGTTCTGGCGGATGAGGAATTTTTGCCATTTAAAGATGAAAGTTTTGATCTTGTAATTAGCAATTTGAACTTACACTGGGTGAATGATCTTCCAGGCTGCCTTGTACAGATAAAACGCATATTGAAGAAAGGTGGCTTTTTTAGCGCCAATTTATTTGGTGGCAGAACATTGGTAGAACTGCGCAATACTTTTTTATTGGCTGAAGAAAGCACTGGTGTAAGCCCTAGAATATCGCCTTTTATAGATGTGAAGGATGGGGCAGGTTTAATGCAAAGAACAAAGTTTGATGAGCCTGTTTCAGTAAGTGAAGATATTGTTATAAAGTATGACTCGCTTAATAGCTTGCTTAAAGACCTGAGAAACACCGGAGAAAATAATGCTCTGGAAAAAATGGATAGTAGATTTGTAGGTAAAAATTACTTCCACGAAGTTGAAAAAATATACAAAGAAAAGTTTGCAGATAAAGATGGCAACCTGAACGTTACCACTGAAATAGTTACTATCAGTGGTTGGAAAAAAGCTTAAGCAAGCTTTAAATCTTTATGGAAGTTATTCCCAGCTGTTGTAGCTTTTACATAGCCTTTGCGGATAGTAAAATCACCAAAGCGCTCGCCTTTTTCACGTTCTTTTGCGTAAGCCTGAATTATCGGGCGTAGAACATTGGTAATTTCAGTATCTAGTACATCTTTACGGTACATTTTGTTCAAACGAGAACCATCAAAAGCAGCCCCTAAATACAAATTATATTTGTTCGGGTTAGTACCAACCAGCCCAATTTCTGCAAGATACGGCCTTGCACAGCCATTCGGGCCGCCCCCATTGAACGTCCACGAAAAAGTGCGAA
>CAZLZP010000007.1:0-18708 GCA_964564045.1 uncultured Rickettsiales bacterium | reverse complement strand
TGTCATACGAATAACCACTTCATCTTCACGTAAGCCCACTTTTTCAAACTCATTTTCAAGCTGCGTAACCAGATCGGGCAGGTAGCGTTCACTTTCAGCAAGGCCCAAAGCGCAGGTTGGAAGCGATACGCAGGCCATTGAATTTTTGCGAAGTCCAGACTGATTGAATGAATCTAATTTGTATTCTTTCAGAAGTTTTTCAATAGAAGGCTTATCTTTTTCATCAACACATGCAATTATAAGATTTTGGTTCGCAGTTAAACGGAACTCGCCTTTGAGAATTTTTGCTATCTCACGAATACCGGTTTTCATTTTCCAATCTGCAGTATCTTTCACACGACCATTCTGAATGAACAATGTACAATGCCATTTACCGTTTTCACCTTTTACCCAACCATATCTATCGCCGGTAGAAGTAAATTTGAATGGCTTAGCATCTTGCAGCTTGTAGCCTAAATGTCCTTCAACAAGCTCACGTATCTTTTTAACGCCCAAACGTTCAACAGTATATTTGAAACGAGCATTTTTACGTTCATCACGGTTACCATTATCACGCTGAACTATAACTACTTTTTCAGCCACAGCCACGGCCTGCTCTGGAGTACAGAATGCCATTACATCTGCGGTACGCGGGAAGGTTTCAACATCTCCGTGGGTCATGCCCATACCGCCGCCAACAGTTACGTTGTAGCCAATTATTTTGCCTTTTTCGGCAATAGCAATGAAGCCCAAACAGTGAGCATAAATATCAACATCGTTAGAAGGTGGAACCGCAACTACTATTTTAAATTTACGCGGCAGGTATAATTTGCCGTAAATTGGCTCTTCGTCAGTTTCCTTCTTTCCTTCCACCTGTTCGCCGTCTACCCAAATCTCGTGGTAAGCCGATGTTTTAGGTAAAAGATGATCTGAAATATTGCATGCAAGTTTATATGCATCAGCGTGCAGTTCAGATTCGTGAGGATTAGGGTTACACATTACCGTACGGTTAACATCTCCGCATGCTGCAAGTGTATCAAGCAGCGATTTATTAATTGCGTTTATTGTATGGCGCAGATTATTTTTTATTACACCGTGAAACTGGAACACCTGACGCGTAGTTAACTTTAAAGTATGGTTAGCGTAATTATCTGCCAGATAGTCCATATCTAGCCATTGTTTTGGTGTACACACACCACCTGAAACACGAACACGAATCATGAATGAATATGCCTTATCCATTTTTTTAGCACGGCGACCACCGCGAAGATCACGGTCATCCTGCTGGTAAGTACCATGGAATTTTGTCAGCTGAGTATCATCTTCAGAGAGAGCACCAGTAATTATATCCTGAAGGCCTTCCTTAATGGTACCACGAAGGAAATTACTTTGATTCTTGATGCCTTCGTTCTTCGATTTTCCAACTTTATCGGTCATAGCTTAATATATAGTGCATTAATAAACATCACGCAAATAGCGTTGTTCGGTTTTCATTTTAGTTACATAAGTCTTTGCAAAATCATCACCTTTTCCAGAAACATCTGCGATAACTTTGTGTAATGCGGCATCAACATCTTTCGCCATACGCTTTTCATCACCACATACGTAGAAGTAAGCACCCTGCTCTAGCCAATCATAAAGTTCTTTCTGACGCTCAAGCATTTTGTTCTGAACATAAACCTTATTTGGTGTATCACGAGAAAAAGCCGCATCAAAATTCGTTAACAATCCTTTCTCTTTGAATTCCTGCCATTCAAGCTGGTATAGGAAATCTTGAATATAACGTTGTTCGCCGAAGAATAACCAGTTCTTACCTTTTGCACCTTCAACATCACGCTGCTGCATAAATGCGCGGAAAGGAGCAATACCAGTACCCGGGCCAACCATGATAACCGGTGTATTATTATTTTCCGGCAGTCGGAAATTTTTGTTCTGTTTAATGAATATTTTTACCTTGTCACCATTCTTTGCATCATCAGCCAGATAGCCAGATGCAACGCCTTTACGCTTACGCCCGTGCGATTCGTAACGAACTGTTGCCACTGTTAAGTGTACTTCCTCACCAACATAATCTTGCGCGGAAGAAATAGAATATAAACGATGTGGAAGCTTGCGAAGGAATGAAGTAAGCTGTTCTGCCTTAATGCCTTTATGAGGGAATTCAGTAAGAAGATCTATCACTTCACGGCCATAAGTATATTCTGCGATGTCTTTTTTCTCGGCCAAATCTTTCACTTTGCTGCTACCTGTAAGCTTGGCGTAATTTTCCAGCACAGGTTTTGAAAGAGCATTGATATCATACTCAGAAGTTAAAAGTTCTTTGAGTTTTTTACCAGAAACAGATTCATCACCAGTTAAACCAGTTGCCTTCAGAACATCTTCAACCATTCTGGAATCGTTCTGTGGATATAAACCAAGTGCATCACCAGCAGAATACCTTACACCTGAGCCCGTAAGATCTATTTCTATATGGAAGGTTTCTTTTTCAGAGCCTTCATCATTCAGCAGAACTTTATCTTTAATTACTGCTTCATATGGGTTCGATTGGGTATAAGGGCTTTCAAAACCAAGTAGCTTATCAAGATCAAACGCTTTAGGGGCAGTAGTTTTAACTGAAGCAGGATCTATACCATTAACTTCAAGGAATTTGTTAAGAGCCTTATCTATCCATTCCATTGCTGGCTTTTCAAAATCTACATCACAATCTGTGCGATCAAATATTCTTTTGCCGCCAAGTTTATCAAAACGAGTATCTATATCTTTGCCAGCCTGACAGAAATTAACGTAGGAGGTATCACCAAGTGCAAGCACTGCAAAATTAGCTGATTGTTTTGGTGCCGAATCTGCTTTGATCTGTTTAAAGAATTCAACTGCACGTTCAGGAGGATCGCCCTCACCCCAGGTAGAAACAACAACCATTAAATTCTTAACCGAAACCAGATCTTCCGGTTTTGTAGCTAACATATCTTTAACAACTGGCTTGAACCCACGCGCCTTAGCAAGCTTACCTGCTTTGGCTGCCAGATTTTCGGCATTGCCAGATTCTGAACCATATAAAATGAATATCGGAACTGCAGTTGCTGAAACTTCTTCTTTAACGAATGAATCTTTATGTTCATCGAGAAATTTAGATAGGAAAACTGCCTGATCTTTATTCAGGGAATTAACCAGATCTTGCAATAATTTCTGCTGCTTAGGTTCAAACGATATTTTATCTTTGCTGCTCAATTTATCTATATTTTGCTTAAGTTTCAGGGTTTATAGCTTTATTGCGGCATTTTTCAAACAAAAAAGCGAAAAATACCCTCTATTCACCTGATTTTAGCTGAATTGCTTGAACATTTCATGCTCATAAATTTATAATTCGAGACCATTTATAAATTTGAGGAATAAAATGAAATACTCTTTCCCGTTAATTCTGGTATCACTTTTGTTTTCAACTACTGCGGTTGCTGAACCATCTATAATGCCACTTTCTATGAACCATAAATATCAGGTTGAGGTTGGAACTGGTTTTGGCACAGGTAACATAGATTATCAGAATGTTGCGGTAAACGGCAAAATAATATCTACTGCCGGAAGATACAAAAATGAGCTAAAAGGAAAGTTCGCTAACATTAGCGAAAGAACCGACGATACTGAAAATACATTCGGCTTAAATAATAAATTAAAATATGAAATAACCCCTGATGATTATGCATTTGGCGAGTTAGAATATGTAAACAATAAGGTTGCCGGTATAGATAGAAGAACCAGTGAATCTGTGGGCTACGGCAGAAACCTAGTAAAAAATGACGATCTTACCATAGCGGCCGAAGCTGCTGTTGGCGGCAGGCAGAGCAATTATAGCGCCGGCTTACAGGATGAAAGTTCTTTTCTGGGCAAATTAGGCACAATGATAGATTGGGAATTCTATGATAATGTTACCTTAAGTAACGAGACCTACATGGCCTTTACAAGCGATAATACCCAAACGGTTTCTGACACAAGCGTTAAAACCTATGTTTATGATAATGTTTACCTGAAAGGCGGATTCAGCGTGGAAAATAACGACAACGCGCCAACCGGGTTCAAAAAAACAGATACGGTAAGCTCAGTTAACGTTGGCTACGACTTTTAGATTAGAACGGAATGTCATCATTAAGATGTTCACCGCTGCTGCTGCTATTTTCAGCAGGAGCTCCCCTTCCTTGAGATTTTTCAGAGTAATCACCAGAATTGCTGTTGGCTGGCCTATCCAGCATTGTAAGATTGCAGTTATAGCCTTGTAGAACTATTTCTGTAGAGTATTTATCCTGACCGCTTTGATCCTGCCATTTACGAGTTTGCAGATGACCTTCAATAAATACTTTTGAACCTTTTTTGAGATAATTTCTAATAACATTTATAAGCCCAGGGTTGAAGCATGCTATACGATGCCATTCAGTTTTTTCCTTGCGCTCGCCAGAATTCTTATCTGTCCAGCTTTCATTTGTTGCCACAACCAGATTTGCAACTTCTCTGCCATCGTTCGTTGAACGTATTTCAGGATCTTTGCCAAGATTACCAATTAGAAGTACTTTGTTTAGACTGCCGCTCATATATCACTCATCAATTTATGTTAACGAGTACTGAGATTAAGCCAAAAGAGGAATAAATCAAATAGTTTTATGCAGCCCCCTCAACTGAGATAGACCTGATAAGATTTTTAATAGCATCTAGTTTTGTTTTATCAGTAATTTTGTTTATATACTTCATTATGTCAGCTATCGCCCTATTATCAGTTGTGTTTGTAAAACTACTCTCTGATATTTCAATAAGCTGAGATATAGGAAGCTTAAGAGTATTTGAAATATCGTAAAGCCTTGACACAGTTATTCTATTAATACCCTTCTCATATTTCTGTAGCTGCTGATGAGTAACTCCAATAGCCCCAGCGAGTTCTTTTCTGCTCATACCACAAGCCACCCTATGATTTACTATGTTTTGCCCCAGTATAAAATCTATTTCCGTTGTCTGCTTCATATAACCCCCGTTTATTTACAAGTTATATAAAGCTACTAGCATGCCAGATTTTCAGGTAAACTTTAGTATTATTTTTCAATATGATATATTTCAAGAATATAGACGTGTTCTATAATGAAACATGTTCTGTGTCTCAATTTGAGGTTACACACTGTACGTTTTTGAGATGATGCTTTTAGAAAATGCTTTGTTTTAGGCCTTAGTAAAAAATAAACTGATGAGATTCAATAGCAGTCCGCGAAATTCCTTGGTTCCAGGGGTTGTGATGCGATCGCAGAAAAAATTATACCCCATGGAGCGCAGCAAGTACGGCACTCATGAAAACCAATTAACATATTGATTAAAAAAGAAGATAAAATGGTGGAGGATAGCGGGATCGAACCGCTGACCTCCTGAATGCAAATCAGGCGCTCTCCCAGCTGAGCTAATCCCCCACAAGAGATTGTATTTTTAGTAGCTTAGCCCCATAACCTTGGTTATATGACTAAATTGGGACCCTCTCTATAGTTTTGCCACTATTCATTGTCAATAAAATTGTTATGGTACCATTATTTTCCTGTTGCAAAGCCATAAATAGTTAAGTATAAGCCCGCCCACAGGCAATTTTGCCTGATTTCACACACAAGCCTTATGTTGTTTTGGTTCTTATCATTACAATGTTTCGGTCCTGATATAGCTTTATATATTAGGTCTGCTTGTGGAGGTTTAACCGATAAAATAGAAGGATTAATATGTCTACTAATGCCGCTTTCTCTATACAACAGCTAATGGATGCTGGTGTTCACTTTGGCCACCGCACTATGAGATGGAACGCTAAAATGCAACCATATATATATGGTGCAAGAAACAATATTCACATAATCGACCTGCAAAAAACTGCGCCTCTACTTTATGCAGCCCTAAATGCAGCTAAAGAGGTTGCAGAAAAAAATGGCCGTATACTTTTTGTTGCTACAAAAAGACAAGCATCCACTATAGTTGCTGAAGCTGCTGAGAAATGCGGTCAGTACTATGTTAACTACCGCTGGATGGGTGGTACCTTAACTAACTGGGGAACTGTTTCTAAATCTATTAAAACCCTGAACACTCTTGAAAGCCGACTTGTTGACCCAGAAGTTACACTTAGCAAGAAAGAAAGATTACAATCTCAAAGAAAAATCAATAAACTACAACAGGCTTTAGGTGGTATACGCTCTATGGGTGGTAAACCTGACCTTCTTTTCGTTATTGATACGAACCGTGAGAATATTGCTATTCTTGAAGCTAGAAAACTTGGCATTCCGGTAATAGCTATCGTTGATACCAACTGCGATCCAGATGGTATAGATTTCATGATACCTGGTAACGATGACTCTATTAAATCCATCAGATTATTCTGTAATTTATTTGCTGATTCTATCCTTTCTGGCCTTTCTAAATCTTTAGGTTCAAAAGCTGCCCGTGAGAAAGATGCGGCTGAGCAGTCTGGGGCAAAAAACAATAAATCAAATATCAATGCTCTAAAACCTGTAAAATCGGAAGCTGCTGAAATGGTAGTTGAAGATAAAGATGCAGAAATAGATGCAGAGGCAAAAGCTAATAAAGCTAAGAAAAAGCCAGCTGCAACTACAGATAAGAAAAAAACAGCTAAAAAATAGTTAAAAGTTAAAAGGTTAAAGTTGAAAGAAAAAACTTTGGCCTTTGACCTTAAACCTTTAACCTAAATTCGGAGAATTAACATGACTGCAATATCAGCAAATGTAATTAAAGACCTAAGAGAGCAAACCGGCGCAGGTATGCTTGATTGCAAGAAAGCTTTGGAAGAAACCAAGGGCGATTTTGAAGGTGCGAAAGACTGGCTTCGCTCGAAAGGCATAGCTAAGGCCGCAAAAAAAGCATCTCGTGTTGCTTCAGAAGGACTTGTTGCCATTGTTAATAGCGGCAATAAAGCTTCTATAATAGAACTTAACTCTGAAACAGATTTTGTTGCCAAGAACGAAGAGTTCCAGAATCTTGCCCGCAGCATAGCTAAAGCTACTGTTACTACCAGCGGCGACATTGAAGCTGCCAAGAAAGCAAAGCTTGAAAATGGTAAAACCGCGGAAGATGCAGTTACTGAAGCCGTAGCTAAAATTGGTGAGAATATTAATTTAAGAAGATCTCAGGTAATTGATGCTGGCTCTGGCAAAGTATTCTCTTACATTCACAGCGCTACTGCTGATGGCCTTGGTAAAATTGGCGTTCTTGTAGCTCTTGATGGTGGCAACGAACAAATTGGCAAGCAAATTTGTATGCACATTGCAGCTAACAAACCTGAATCACTTAATGTTGCTGATCTAAGCCAGGAACTGATCGCCCGTGAAAAACAAATCTTCGTTGAGCAAGCTCGTGAAAGCGGCAAGCCTGATCACGTAATTGAAAAAATGATCGAAGGCAGAATGCGTAAATTCTATGAACAGGTTGTTCTAACAGAACAAGCGTTCGTTATGGACCCAAGCAAAACAGTTAAAGCTGTTCTTGCAGAGGCTGGCGCAAAAATAACCGGTTATGTACAATTCACTTTAGGTGAAGGCATCGAGAAGGAAGAAGTAGATTTCGCTGCTGAAGTAAAAGCAACTGCTTCAGGTGGTAAATAAGTAATTACTTGCAAGGTAAATTTAAGGGTTGTATGAAATATACAGCCCTTTTTTTTGTTAAAAATTTGGAAATATGAGCAATTATAAAAGAATTCTTCTGAAACTTTCCGGCGAAGCCCTAATGGGAGACCAGGGTTATGGCCAGCACCTTCCTACTGTAAAAAGAATCTGTGAAGAGATTGCAGATGTTAATAAAATGGGTATCCAGATAGCTATTGTAGTTGGCGGCGGCAATTTATTCAGGGGAATGCAAGCCGCAGAAGCCGGTATGGAACGCAGTGCCGCTGATTATATGGGCATGCTTGCAACGGTTATGAACGCACTTGCTGTACAAAATATGCTGGAAACTATTGGTGTTGATACACGTGTATGTTCCGCTATCGAAATGGAATCAGTTTGCGAATCTTTTATTAGAAGGCGCGCAATAAGACACATGGAAAAAAATCGTGTGGTTATTTGTGCGGCAGGAACTGGCAATCCGTATTTTACTACTGATACTGCAGCCGCTCTGCGCGCAATGGAATTAAATTGTGATGCATTGTTCAAAGGTACTCAGGTTGATGGCATATACGATAAAGATCCAAAAAAATTCAAGAACGCAAAACATTACGCTAAAGTTTCATACAAGCAGGTTCTTGATAAAGACCTTAAAGTTATGGATGGCGCCGCAATTGCAATTGCACGAGAGAATAAACTGCCCATTATTGTATTTGATATCCATGAAGATGGTAATTTCAAAAAAACAATAAGGGGCAAAGGTAAATTTACTGAAGTTAAGTAAAGAGGTAGTACTATGGTAGATATAAACGATGTTGAAAAAAGAATGAAAGGTGCGCTTGATAACTTCAAGCACAATCTTGCCGGCCTTCGTACGGGCAGAGCTTCTGCTGCATTGGTAGATAATCTGCGTATCGAGGTTTATGGTTCACAAATGCCTTTGAATCAGGTTGCTTCGGTTAACGTTCCTGAACCAAGAATGATATCTATTTCAGTTTGGGATAAAGCAAATGTTGCTGCCGTTGAAAAAGCTATCCAAACTTCAAACCTTGGTTTGAACCCTAATACAGAAGGTACTGTAATAAGATTGAACCTGCCTTCTTTAACTGAAGAACGCAGAAAGGAATTGGTTAAGGTTGCAAATTCTAACGCTGAACAAGGCCGCGTTGCGATAAGAAACGTTCGCCGTGATGGAATGGATCACGCAAAACGCGAGGAGAAAGATGGAAACATCTCTAAAGATGAACTTGCAGGAGTTTCTGACAGAATTCAAAAACTAACTGACAACTATATCAGCCAGGTTGATAAAGCGTTGGCCGATAAAGAAAAAGAAATAACTACCGTCTGATTTTGAATATATCACACAACATAAAACATCTTGCCATAATAATGGACGGCAATGGGCGTTGGGCAAAAAAGAACAAAGTTTCTGTTGCAGGTGGCCACAAACAGGGCGCAGAAGCAGCAAAAGCCTTAACCAAAGCCTGCCTGGAGCTTGGCATTAATTATCTGACGCTTTATACTTTTTCTTCCGAGAACTGGAAACGTCCGGAGAAAGAGGTAAAAAATATTCTTAACCTTTTAAAATATTACTTGGGGGATGAAGCAGAAAAGCTAGCCAAAAATGGTGTGGCGATAAAATTCGTCGGTGATATTTCTGCATTCTCAAAAGATATTCAAAAAAGATGCGATGAGTTAGAAAACAAAACCGCTAAAAATAAAAAACTGGTGGTTAGTATCGCACTTAACTACGGTGGCAGGCAGGAAATAATTCAGGCGGCGAATAAGGCCTGCAAACTTGGCAAGAAGATTACCGAAAAAGCTTTCTCAGAACTTTTATACACCGCCAACACGCCAGACCCCGACCTATTGATAAGAACCGGAGGCGACCTACGTATAAGTAACTTTCTTTTATGGCAGTGTGCTTACACTGAATTTTATTTTACCGAAATACTCTGGCCCGATTTCAGTAAGAATGAGTTGCTAAGGGCTGTAGAAGATTTTAGTTCAAGAGAGCGCAGATTCGGCGGAAGGAGCAACTAATGAGCCTTACTTATTTAGAAATATGGGAATTGTTAAGTTATATTGTAACGGTTATAGCATTACCTTTTGCTATAGTTGTGTTCTGGCTGGAACAAAGAAAAGAGAGAAAGGTTGAACAGGAAGAATTATTCGTAAAGCTTCTGGACGAGTATAGTGAGTTGGCCAAAATACTTATTGATAACGCTGATCTTCGGCTACTTTCCAGCAATAAAAAAGATTTCACACCAGAGCAGGAAGAAAAGAAACTGGTTATATTCGACCTGCTGGTTTCATTCTTTGAACGCGCTTACATACTTATATATGAAGCTAATATGAGTAAGCATGAATCAAGAATGTGGGGAACCTGGGAAGATTATATAGATTTTTGGCTTAAAAAAGATGATTTTCGTAAATCCTTACCAGAGCTTTTATCGGGTGAGGACCCTGATTTTGTAAGCTATATGAGCGGAAAGTTGAAAAAATACCTACCGTAGGCTCTTGAAGAAATCCTGAAGAAGCTTTTTACTTTCATCAGCCATTATCCCTGAGATTATCTCTGGCTTATAAGTGGTTTGCGCCAAAGAGAATATTTTTGCACCAACTTCTATACCACCACCTTTTTCGTCAGATGCGCCATAAATAACTTTAGATATTCGCGCATGAGAAATTGCCGTAGCGCACATAGAGCATGGCTCTAGGGTTACATATAACGTACAGCCTTCAAGCCTTCTGTTCTTAAGTTTTGTAGAAGCATCACGTATGGCCAGTAACTCTGCATGCGCTGTAGCATCACACAAGCCCTCCACCTGATTATGGGCAACTGCTATAACTTTACCATCAACATCAGTAATTACCGCACCAACCGGAACCTCACCCCTTAAGGCCGCTGTTCTAGCCTGCTCTAGGGCCAATTGCATTTCTTTGTAACCATTAAATTGCATTTTTATTACCTTCTACATCGTGCACACGAATATAATCCACACCTTTCCCTGCAAGTATAGATGAAAATCTTTTCGTTTCATCGCCTCTTTGTCCTGCTGGTTTATCTGTAAATAAAGTTAAGAACGATTTTTCAGAGTGTCCAACAAGAATTTTAACCCCATATTTTTTAAACTTCTCGATATTCATTATTATTTCTTCGCATTGCTTTGCCGACTTGCCAAAGCCAATACCAGGGTCGAATATCATTTTATCCTTTTTAATTCCCGCCTCCTCCAGCTCACTTATCTTTGATTCAAGCCAGTTTGAGAGATATTCAATTATATCCACACTTTCAGGAATCAGGATATTTTTATCTGCAGGAATAGTAAGGCTATGCATGAATATTATCTGCTTGCCAGAACTTGCTGCAAGCTTTTTCATTTCACTTAAGCTAAACCCGGATACATCATTAATAATTGAAATATTGTAATCCAACGATCTTTTTATTACCTCGGGATAAAAACTATCAATGCTTATTTCTATTCCGTGATTGTTGTCAATTGCTTTCAAAACAGGCTCTAGTCTTTCCCACTCTTTTTCTGCAGAGAGCTTTGCCGCACCAGGCCTGGTAGATTGCGCCCCAATATCAACAACATCGGCACCCTCTTTCACCATTTTATTAAACTGGTCTACAGCGCTACCAGCATCAAAAAATTTGCCGGTATCGGAGAATGAGTCTGGAGTTATGTTAAGTATACCAACTATTTTTGTCATAATTTGAACTTAGTTCTTGTTATTCCTTCCATAGAACATTTGGAAGCCATCTGCTCGGCCGTAAGTTTTAAAACTGGATGGGTGTATTCCGGCAGGATCTCGGCAAGTGGCACTGTTACAAAGGCCCTTTCGTGCATTAGTGGGTGTGGTATCACCAGATTATCTGCAAAAACCACATCGTTATTATAGGCAATTATATCTACATCAAGCTTTCTGGGAGCCCAGGAACCCTTTTCCCTTTTGCCTATGTTATTCTCTACTTTCTTACATAATTCCAGTAACTCAGAAGAATCTAGCCCGGTATTACCATAAAAAACACAGTTGTAATATTCCATATCCCATTCTATAGGAGCAGAAGCTGCCAGCTGCGCTTTTGAGGCATAAATGCATGAGGCGCTAACTACATCGATATTCTGCTTAAGCAGACTAAAACCTTTGGTTAGATTGCTTAATCTGTCCCCAAGATTCGACCCTAACGCAATAATTGTAAAATTTTCTTTCATGAAGCAACCAAATACGGTAAAAATATTTGATACAAATACAAACTGCTGTTATTTGTATACTAATATCAAATTTTTGTAACTTAATAGGGTTTAATCACTTGGACAAGTTCAAATATATACTTCTGCTTGGCTTTCTTGTTAGCACATCAGCATTAGCACAAGATAACCAACCGCCTGAAATAGATCTTCCGGCTCCGACATCTGGTACAGATGACAATCTTATGGATCCATTGCTTGGAACAGCAGACGAGCTCGGTGCGGAAAAAGCAGCTGAAGCTATTGCTGCCCCTGCCCTGCCTTCTGCTGATCAACTTCTTTCCGGCCAGCCAGTAAAACAGGAAGATAAACAGATTCTGGATAAAGCTATAAAAGAAGTTTTTGAAGAACCTCAGGCTGAAAAAGTTGCTGAACCTAAAAAAGAAGAAGCAAAAATTGAAGAAGTTAAACAGGAAGAAAAGCCTGCGGCCTCTCCTGCTATTGCCCCGGAAGATGATCTTGGAGTAACCTTAACAGTTGAAGGAAGTGCACCAGAGGCTGAAGCTCCTGCGATACCGGTAGAGCCTGCTAAGGCCGAAGAAAAGCCTGCAACTGCGCCTATTGCAGAACAAAAAATTGAAGAGAAAAAAGAAGAAGCTCCTGTTACTACTGAAACAGAAAAAACAGTTGAGGTAAAAAAAGAAGAGGCTGCACAGGTTGCACCAGAAAAATTCCTGGCAGAGCCAAAACAAGTTGCGCCTGTTCCTGAGGCAGTAATTCCTGCTGAGTCTCCTAAAAGCGTTAGAGAAAGCTATGAATCTAACTTTGATACTGCTGCAACCCCAACTGTGGTTTCTACTCCAAAAGCTGTAAAAAAACAAGTTGTCAGGAAGAAGGTAACACCTAGTTCTGCACTACCTTCAGGCATTTATCTTTTAAATGATGCGGTGCCTAATGCACCAAAAGTTAACGTACCTGTTCACGTTCAACAGCCTGTAAATACAAAGCCTAAAAGCGAAAAGGTTAAGAAGCTCCCTAATTCAATGAAACATTCGGCGCCCGTTAACGTATCTCCTTCCACAGAAGTTGAGGAACCGCTTGTTGAAACTCCCTTTGTATCACAACCCAGGCAACTTCCAGATTCTATGAAACAAGGCTCTATAGAAAGCGATGACCTAGACCTTGTTAACTATATTCCAAGTAAAAAAAAGAAGCTTAAAATAAAAGAGGATATTGTAATTGACAGAGGCGATTTCAGTAATCCTTTCCCAGATGCAGCAACAGAAGAAGAGCCAACTGAAGCCCTGGCAGAAACCACCATTTCTAAAAAAAAAGACACTACATCTGATGAATCGGGCGCTCCTGTAGTAGATTTTTCTGATACTGAACCTGCAGATTTTCCTGAAAAATCTAATGAACAAAGTAACAATTTTTACATGATGGATGCCGGGTTGCAGGTAGAAGTAAAAGATGCACCTAAGAATTCTGGTGGCGCAATGAAGAACGCCTATGACGCCTTGCAGGTAGGACAATATGAAAGTGCAATAAATTATTATAATGATGCCTTGCAAATAGCGCCAAACAACAGAAAAGCCTTGTTTGGCCTGGCAACCGCATACCACATGAACAAGCAATATACCCAGGCACGTGAGTATTATTTGAAACTTATAAAGCTTGATCCGGACTATTGGCCGGCAGTAAACAATTATATTATAATGGTAACTGAAGAAAATCCTGAAAAATCCATTGAAAAACTTGAAGACCTGTACTCACGCAACCCTACTTTCGCAGGCATACCTGCGCAGATAGGCAGCCTGTATTTCAAGAAAGGTAACCTTAAAAGATCAGCCGAGTATTACACTAATGCTGTAAAGCTTGAACCTACCAATATCGATTATCGTTATAATCTTGCGGTCATCTTAGAAAAAGCTGGCAACTACAATGATGCGGCAACCATATATGGAACATTACTTGAAGATGCCTCTAAGGGTGCAAAACTTCCTGAAGATCCCTCTTCTATCAAAGACAGGTTTGATGATTTAATCTCAAAAAAGTAGTTTATGGAAATATTAGATCTACTCAATTACGCTAAAAGATACGGGGCATCTGATCTTCATCTTACTCCTCAGCATACACCATGCATAAGGCTTAACGGAGAGATAGGTCCGGTAATGGAAAGAAGTTTAAGCGGAAACGATATCCAGGCGATGCTTTACTCTATCTTTACCGATACACAACGCGCTGCTTTCGAGCGTGATCTTGAATTGGATTTTGCAATTCAGTTCGGTGAGGATATGAGGTTCAGGGTAAATGCTTTTACCACCATAAAAGGCCCTGCAGCGGTATTCAGAAGTATTCCTACACAGGTTTACTCCCTGGCCCAGCTTGGTTTGCCAGATATCTTTTATAAATTAACTGAGTTAAATAAAGGGCTGATATTAGTTACCGGCCCTACTGGGTCAGGTAAATCGACCACTCTTGCGGCAATACTGAACGAGATAAATAAAAATTACAAAAAACACATTCTTACAATTGAAGATCCTATAGAATTCGTACATAGGCCTATACAATCTATAGTCAACCAACGTGAAGTTCATAACAACACAAGATCTTTTGCAGTCGCTCTCCGAAGCGCACTTCGTGAAGATCCTGATGTTATTCTTGTAGGTGAGATGAGAGACGTTGAAACGATTTCATTAGCTTTAACAGCCGCAGAGACCGGACACTTAGTGCTTGCTACATTACATACTTCGTCAGCGGCAAAAACCATTGACAGGATAATAGATGTTTTCCCGGCGGCAGATAAAGAGCTTGCCCGCTCTATGTTATCTTCTTCCATACAAGCGATAATTGCCCAAACATTGATCAAAAAAAGTGATGGTAAAGGCAGGGTTGGTGCGTTTGAAGTATTGCTTGGAACTCCGGGCGTAAGAAACCTTATACGTGAAAATAAAATACCTCAGCTGGCTTCATTGATACAAATCGGCTCTAAACATGGCATGATATCAATGAAAGATTATTTAGAAAACCTTATTAAGGATAATAAGATCACTGCAGAAGATGCTACTTATGTGATGAGTTTAGTTAGTGCATCACCTGATTTTGATGAAAAGACCAGCTCGGACGGATTGGGTAAGGGTGCGAATGACAGAAAATCTGTTTTTGAAGACACAAGTAAACTTGCCAGTTTAAATAAACACTCACAGGATGATAATTTTTAAATGACCGACAAACAACAAAAGAAACCCAGGGTTTTTCACTATCTAAACATGATGGTAAAGGAAGAAGCATCTGACGTTTTCCTTACTGTGGATATTCCCGGTACGTTGAAGATAAAATCTACCTTCAAGAAAATAATGGAGCCTATTCATACTAATGAGGACCTGACAGATCTTATCAAGGGCTTCTTAACAGAAGAGCAATGGCTGGAATTTACATCAACACTTGAATTGAACGTTGCCCTTTCAACAGAAGAAGGCGAGCGCTTCAGGATAAATATTTTTTATAACATGAGAAATATTGGTTTGGTGGCAAGGCATATTAAATCCAAGATACCAAGCATCAAAGATTTGGGTCTACCTGAGATCTACCAGAAATTTATAATGCAGAAACGCGGGTTGTTCCTGGTTATTGGCTCAACAGGCTCAGGAAAATCAACCACCATTGCCGCAATGCTAGAATACAGAAACCAGCATGGTGATGGACACGTAGTTACCATAGAGGACCCTATAGAATTCGTATTCCAGCATAAAAATTGCATTTTCACTCAGAGAGAGATAAATATTGATACTTATTCATATAATATTGCTCTTAAGAATGCTCTTAGACAAGCTCCTGACATTCTTTTCATAGGTGAGATCAGGGACAGGGATTCAATGGAAAGTGCTTTAACATTCAGTGAAACCGGTCACCTTGTTGTAGCAACCATTCACGCAAACAATACAAATCAGGCTTTTGAGAGAATATTAACATTCTATCCTGAAGAAAATTATAACCAGGTGGTTACTTCACTTTCACATACATTGAACGCGATAGTAGGCCAGAGGCTGGTAAAGAATGTAACTGGCGGTATGAGCTTGGCATATGAAATACTTGTAAATGAAGGGCTAGTGAAGGAACTTATCAAAGAGATGAAGTTCGGCGATATTAAAGAGGTTATAAAACAAAACATTAACAATGGTATGATGACCTTCGATGAATGCTTGTTCAAGTTAATGAAAGACAAGGTTATTGATAGAGACACTGCTATAAAAGAAGCAGATAATCCGAATAATTTAAGATTAAAACTTTCACAATATTCTGAAAGTAACCTTTCTAAATCACTTACCGGTATACCACAAACTTCTCTGCGTGAAGACCAGATGAGTGCGTATAATCTTAAAAGCAATAAAGAAGATAATTTCTGATGAACCGCAATTTGCCAGAAGTTAGGGGTGAATACCGTTTTAATGCACCGTTGGCAAAATCTACATGGTTTGGTGTTGGTGGTACCGCAGATATAATTTTTAGACCGGCAGATATAGAAGATCTTGCTCATTTTATAAAAAACAAACCTGGTGACTTGCAGATACTAGTTTTGGGTGTGTGTTCAAATGTTATTATCAGAGATGGTGGTTTTAGGGGCTGTATAATTAAGCTTGCAAGAAGCTTTACCGATATCAGGAAAGACGAAGATAGAATTATCGCTGGGACAGCTGCACTTGATGCAAATGTTGCAAGATTCTGCGCGGCCAATTCTATTGAATGCCTAGAGTTCCTAGTTGGCGTACCAGGTACTATTGGCGGCGCTTTGGCCATGAATGCCGGCGCTTATGGTACCGAAGTAAAAGATACTCTTATCTCTGCTAAGGCAATTAACGAAAAAGGTGATTTAATTGAATTAAATAATGCCGATTTTGGTTTTACCTATAGAAAGAATGCGTTACCAAGCTCACTGATTTTTGTTGAAGCCACATTTCAAGGTAGGGCTGGTGATAGCGAAAACATTAAGGCAAAAATGAAAACCATTACTGACTCGCGCGAGGCAACACAGCCTGTGCGTACAAAAACAGGCGGAAGTACATTCAAGAACCCTGCTGGAGATAAAAAAGCCTGGCAGTTAATAGATGAGGCAGGTTTCAGGGGATACAGGAAAGGCGGCGCAATGGTTTCTGAGAAGCATTGTAACTTCCTTATTAATACCGGAGAAGCGACGGCAGCAGATATAGAAGACCTGGGTGAAGAGATAATCGCCAAAGTGAAAGAAAGATCTGGCATAAAGCTAGAATGGGAAATAAAGAGAATCGGGGAAAGATAGCCCAAGACCTTTACGCCGAAAACTGATCAAAGCTTCTTAGGGCATCTGCTGCATACATTACAGAAGGACCACCACCCATATAAACTGCCATACCTAACACTTCAGCAACCTCTTCTCTGGTTGCGGAAAGGTTTTTCAGTGCTTTCGTGTGAAACCCTATACAGCCATCACATCTTGTAGCCACAGCTATTGCCAGTGCACAAAATTCTTTTGTTTTTTTATCCAGAACTTTTGGTTCTGTGGCTCCTTTAGCCATAGCAGAAAAACCCTGCATTGTATCTGGTATCATCTTTTTGAGCTCGGCCATATACTCTGAAATGCCGGTTGTTATCTCTTTATAATCTTTATACATATACGCTCCATAATATTACTTGTTTATAATATTATAATATGCTAATATAAATCTCAATAGAAATCAAGTTATTTTAATAGATATTAATAATATGAAAGAAATTAAACAAAACGCACGGAAAGCCAGCGGCCTGCTCAAGTCCCTATCCAACCCAAACAGGCTTCTTGTGCTGTGTGCCCTTGTAGAAGGAAAGAAAACAGTTAGTGAAATGTTAAAAATAGTTGATATCTCACAATCTGCACTTTCTCAGCATCTGGCCAGGATGCGCCATGAAGGAATTGTTGATTTTGAAAGAAAGCAGAGAAGTATTTTTTATTTTATAAAAGATAATAATGTGAAAAAAATCATTAACACTTTACATAATATATATTGTTAGGAGAGATTATGAAAAACATAACTGCACAAGAGGCAAAGAGCCTGCTAGATGGAAACGAGGCTATTCTTATAGATGTTAGAGAGCCGGATGAGTATATGGCCGAACATATCCCAAGCGCACAACTTATGCCTTTATCGGTATTTACAGATAATTGCAGAAAACTGGACTGTGGAGATAAGAAGGTAATATTTCATTGTAAGGCTGGAATAAGAAGCAATAAGGCTTGCGCCATAGCAAAAGAGTTTTTTGATGATAATGCCCTACTTAGTTTACAAGGTGGTATAGAGGCTTGGAAATCTGCTGGCTTTCCAACTTCTAGTGGCAGTAATGCGAATAAATCATGCACCATATCTATATTCAGACAAGTACAGATAGTTGTTGGCGCTTTGATATTTATGTTCATTACACTTGGGCTGCTTGTAACTGCTACGTTCTTCTATATAGCTGCCTTTTTATCTGCCGCCTTGTTTATTGCCGGTGTTACTGGCTGGTGTGGCTTGGCGATGATACTTGCCAAGATGCCGTGGAACAAAATTTAATTTTGGTTAATTTTTAGATATAAATAAAATAAAATTATACTTGTATCTTCATGTAGAGCGCTCATTCATTAGCACTGCATAAATAGTCAAAGAATTTTTGAGTTGTGTGGCCATCTTCGGGAGTTAATTGTTACATTTTTGAAGCGGTTTTTTGCTAAGTTTCTGATATATATAGAACCACTATATATTGTGTCTAAACTGCTTCATGAACTAAAAATACACCATATTTAGATGTTTTTTTATTATTATCTATTTGACCGATTCAAGTTGAATGGTTAATAATTGAAATCACCCGAAAATAAAAATTGGTTTTTAAAATTTCGAAGGGGAGAGAGAAAATGTTAACAGACGGAC
>CAZLZP010000006.1:0-42260 GCA_964564045.1 uncultured Rickettsiales bacterium | reverse complement strand
TCAAAAAGCTTCTTTGAAGCAGATAAGGGCGAGAGAAAAATAAAATCTGCCTTTGGCATAAGCTCGCTTGATTCCTTCAGCAAAATATCAAAAGAGGAAATGGGGGCAATGGGCGCCCTGATAGAATATCTTGAGATAACCCAGGTTGGCAAACTACCACGACTTTCATTCCCGAAACGCAACTCTGAGAATACATTCCTTGAAATAGATTCTGCCAGCTTCAATAATCTTGAGATATTTAAAGCGCCAGATGGCGGAACCAGTTTATTCTCGCTACTTAACCAAACCTGCACCAATGCCGGTTCGCGCCTGTTACAAAAGATACTGGCCCGCCCACTTCTGGACAAAAAACAAATTGAGAACAGACTTGATTGCGTTGAATTCTTTATCAACAACGAAGAAACCAGTTTGAACATCAGGAATATTCTAAGAACCATCCCTGATTTTGAAAGGATACTTTCGCGGATCCACCTTAATCGCAGCAACCCCAGAGATCTGGCCGCCCTGCGAGACGGGCTAAAAGCAACCCTGAAGCTTTCGGAAATATTTACATTCACTAATAATATTAAAGTTCCGGCCGAGCTAAAACATAATATAAGCAGTATTGGTAACTTTGATTCTCTTATAAATCTGCTTGAAAACGCCCTGGCCGAGTTTCCGCCTATCGCACTGAATGAGGGCGGCTTTATAAAGGCAGGTTTTAATGCCAAGCTAGATGATTACAGGAACATTCGCCAGAACAGCGAAAAGATAAAGAACGAGCTGCAGGAAAAATACATAAAAGAAACCGGGATAAATACACTTAAAATAAAAGATAATAATGTTATCGGCATGTTCGTTGAGGTTACCCCGATGCATGCGGAAAAAATCCCGAACTATTTTATTCACAGGCAAAGTTTGGCGAATAATATTCGGTACACAACCGATGAACTTCGTAAGGTGGAAAATGAAATTATCAACGCCGCCAGCTACGCAATAAATTTAGAGAATGAACTATACCATAAGTTGAGGGAAGAGATAATTTTATTCAGTGAAAAGCTGGTAGATACATCTGTATCAATTTCGTACATTGATATATTTTCTAGCTTTGCATTTTTATCAGAGAAAAATAATTACAGCCGCCCTGAAATTTCCGATAATATAGAATTTTCAGTTGAAGAAGGAAGACACCCTATTGTTGAATGTGCGTTAAAAAACTTAAAAGAAAAACAAGATTTTATTTCAAATACTTTAAGTCTTACATCAAATAAAAACCTGTGGCTTTTAACCGGCCCGAACATGAGCGGCAAAAGTACCTTCCTCCGCCAGAATACTTTAATAGCTATTATGGCGCAGATAGGCTGCTTTGTTCCCGCAAAATATGCAAAACTTGGGGTTGTAGATAAAATATTCAGCCGGGTGGGCGCCAGCGATAATATTGCTAAAGGACATTCCACATTTATGGTAGAGATGATAGAGACCGCAAGCATACTAAATAACTCTACCGAACGAAGCTTTGTTATACTGGATGAAATTGGAAGAGGCACCGCAACTTTTGATGGGCTTGCCATAGCATGGAGCGTTTTGGAACACATCCACGACAACATAAAGTGCCGCTGCCTTTTCGCCACCCACTACCACGAGCTGAACTCTCTGGAAAAAGAACTGAAGAACCTGGCCTGCTACACAACCCAGATAAAGGATTGGAACAACGATATAATATTCATGCACAAGATCGTTCCGGGCAAGGCCAGCCAGAGTTACGGCGTACACGTGGCCAAGCTTGCCGGCATTCCGAAGAATGTTATTGAGCGCGCGAATGAGATACTTGGCATTTTAGTACGCGAAAATAAGGGGAACGAAACCGAGATAATATCTAACAGCCTACCCTTGTTCAATAACGAAAAAATGCAAAATACTTCTCTCAACCCTAGTGAGGCAGAAATTATCAACCAACTTAAACAGTTGGATATTAATAATTTATCGCCAATTCAGGCGCTTAACCTTCTAGTAGAAGCCTCAAAAAAGTTGCAATCCTAGGTTAAATACAGGTTGCAAAATAGCCACAAATTTTGTATATATTCGAATTTATCTAAAATTTTAGATAATTTTTATCGAACCTTTGAAACCAAAGCATATCATTGGTTTCATGTTAAATGTAAATGGAAATATGATAGATAAAACGAAATTCTTTCTCGGCAAACAAAAGCTCGGGGGCTTTCAGCTATTTCAATCTAGAACTGAATTTCAAGAACCAAAGATTGAATATATTTGGAGTAGAGACCCAGATTACATAAGACAGTATATGAAGGTAATTGATAGATACTTCGATACCGAACTAAACCTAAAAGATATCTACAAAAAAATCGACTCAAAAGATCTTTATAGTCACTTTTATTTAGTTCTAAGAAATAATCAGGTGATCGGTGGTGCAAGACTTTCAATAAGTAATAGTTTTTCGGAATATACTCTTCCCGCAGAGAAATGGGGTATTTTTAAGTATTCAGATGTTTTCAATGACCTTGATCTTAGAAATAATTCCTGCGCTGAAGTAGGACGTTATGCGTTTATGCCAGAATATAGGAATGACCCTAACCACTACATGAATGCCTTCAGAGATTTTCAAATAAAAATGACTGAAAATAAAACGAAGTACCTATTCCTTTGTGGCTCACGCGCAATGCTTAGGATACATCACAGGGTGGCAAAAAATTATTTTAAATTAGTTGATACAAGACACGTAGATGTATCGACCTGGGATGATTTTAAGCACCTGGAATTTTACGTTTCTGCTTATGAGAATGAAGGTGTTAAATAACTAAAAACAAAGAGGGCGCTATGAACAAGATCTCAATTACAAAAATTCTTTTTGCAAGTACATTTTTGTTATATTCAGCAACTTCTTTTGCGGCTGAAGAGCAACCACAGGAAGCCGATTCAGATGAAATGACCCTTGAAGAGCTTATGAACACACAGGTTTATTCTGCATCTAAAAGGCCGGAAAAACTTTCTGATACAGCTTCATCTGTTTATGTAATAACCTCTGAGGATATTAAAAAATCTGGCGTTACAAGTATTCCTGAAGCCCTAAGAATGGTTCCCGGTGTAAACGTAGCACAAACAAATGCAAATACCTGGGCTATAACCATAAGAGGCTTTAACTATCAGTATTCAAATAAACTTCTGGTTCTTATTGATGGCCGTTCGGTTTATACCCCAACATTCGCAGGGGTATATTGGGATGCACAAGATTATGTTCTGGAAGACATTGATAGAATTGAAGTTATAAAAGGTCCGGGCGGAACAGTGTGGGGCGCAAACGCAGTTAATGGCGTAATAAACATTATAACTAAAGAAGCAAGAAAAACCCAGGGTAATTATGCTTCTGCTACGGGCGGAAATAAAACCGGCATCGCAGAATATCGATTTGGTGGAAAAACTGGTGAGGAAGGAACTGATAACTATTACAGAGTTTATTCAAAACTCCGTGATTTTAGCGAATTTGACAATGTAGGAACTGGAACTGGCGGTAACGATGCTTGGCGCACAGGTCAGGCTGGTTTCAGGTACGATTTCAGAGATTGGGAATATGATAAAGTAACACTTCAAGCCGATTTTTTTGACGGCAAGAAAGAAACCGCCATAAATTTACCTAACAATGCGGCTCCTCCATTTACAACAGGCGCTTTAACAAACGAAGGCTTTCAAGGCGCAAACGCAATGTTGAAATGGAATAAAAGAACTGATAAATTTATTACGGATATCAAAGCCTACGTAGATTATACCAGCAGAAATGATTCGCCAATATTAAAACAAGAAGTTATTACGAGCGATATTGATGTTCAAACTCAGTATGATTGGGGTATAAATAGTTTTATCGGTGGCGGTGAAATAAGGTATATTACTGATAATTTGCCTGGTAGCGTGTGGGATTCATATTCCTCTCCTCAAACCTCTGTATCAATATTAAGTGCATTCCTGCAGGACAAAATAGCGCTTATTCAAGATAAGCTGTTCTTAACCGTTGGTTCAAAGTTCGATTATAACGATTACACGAATTTTGAAATAGAACCGAATGCAAGAATTTCTTACCAGATAACCGACAGCCACTCTGTATGGGCAGCTGTTTCAAAAGCGGTTAGAACCCCAACTAGAGGCGAAGATGGCTTTTCTCAGTTAGCTCCTGCTGGTCCTCCGCTTGGAGCTTTTGTTATTACCGGCAATCCTTCTTATGGGTCTGAGAAACTTACAGCTTATGAGATAGGTTATAGAGGCGATTTGAGCAGAAGTGCGTTCTTTGATATATCAGCATTCTATAATGACTATGATGATTTACGAACTACAGAGCTAGTTAGTGGAGCTACCTATGCATCTTACAATAGTGGTTATGCAGAGAACTATGGTATAGAAGCCTATTCTGTAATTGGGGTAACTGATAAGTGGGATATTAAACCTGCATATACTTTACTAAAACAGAACTTCCACGAGAATACCTCTGATACTTTACTTGAACAGGATGAAGAAAGGTCGCCTGAACACCAGTTCTCAATTGGTTCATTCGTTAAACTTACCAAAGAAATAAATTGGGATACAAATTATTACTACGTTAGTAATCTGCATTATTATATCAATGATATAACCACCGGTTTTGTTCCAACCAGAACTAGAATTGATGCTTATGGAAGACTAGATACGCAGATTAGGTGGAACGTTATGAAAGATGTAGAATTAAGCCTGATAGGCCAGAACCTGCTTGATGATAATCATCAGGAGTTCAATGAGGTATTCCTTTCAAACCCCACTGAAATTCCGAGAACTGTTCTTGCACGAGCAACGGTTAAGTTCTAATTTATCTGTTACGTGAAACAGAACTTTGTACAGAAAACTTCAGCAAATACCAATGCTATATCTGCTTGGCAAAAGGCTATTGGCAGCGAGCATGCGCTTTCTGATACAGCAACCATTTCATCATACGAAAGCGCTACATATAAAACAGATATATCCATAACCGCAGTGTTAACACCAAAGAATGCTGAAGAAGTTCAGGAATGCGTTCGCATAGCCAATGAATATAAAATACCTCTGTACCCTATCAGTAAGGGCAAGAACTGGGGTTATGGCTCTAAGGTTCCGGCTGAAAATGGTTGTGCAGTTATTTCATTAGAAAGAATGAATTCAATAACCGATTTCAGTGAGGACTTGGCCTATATAACTGTTGAACCCGGCGTTACCTTCCAGCAGGTTTATGATTTCCTGAAAGAGAAGAACTCAAATTTAATTGCACCCACTATCGGCTCTACTTCTGAGGCAAGCCTTGTGGGCAATGCGCTGGAACGTGGTATTGGTAAAGGAAATTATGGCGATAGATTTAATTTTTCGTGCAACATAGAAGTGGTTTTACCTAATGGCGAAATAATTAATACCGGCTTTGGTAATATACTTAACGCACATAGCAAAAATGTTTACAAATGGGGTTTAGGCCCAAGTATAGATGGTATTTTTACGCAATCGAACTTTGGCATTGTTACTAAAATGACCTTCTGGCTATGTAAGAAGCCAGTACATTTTCAGGCAATATTCTACACCATAAAAAATAATGAGCAGTTAGTTAATGTTGTTGAAGCGTTGAGAACTCTTCGTTTAGAAGGTACATTAACCACCACTTCCACCCTTTCCAATTCCAGTCGCGTGCTTTCCATGAAGCAGCAATTTCCGTGGAAAGATATAAGCGATAATAACACTTGCCTACCGCAAGAGTATCTAGAAAAAGTTCAGAGAGAATCTTTGCAGGGAGCTATATGGATAGGTGATGATGCGATACTTGCGCAAACTAAAGCTATTGGTAAAGCTCGCGCGAAACGAGTTAAACAAGTGCTGGGAAGCGCGGCTGAAAAGGTTGTTTTTATTGATAGTAATAAAGCAAGAATTGCGAAGTTCTTACATAAACCTCTGAAAGCCCTTATTAGCGTTGATATGCGAGAGCTTCTATATTTCTTCTACAACTCCATTTACCTTGGCCACCCAATGGATAAACAATTATCCATTTGCTACTTCAGAAAGAAAACACCAGTTCCGGAAAAGATAGACCCCGATAAAGATAAGTGTGGCGTTATGTGGCTTTCACCTTCTGTACCGTTTCAGGGAGAACATGTTAAGAAAGTTCTGGGAATATTAGAAAGCCTCTACAAAAAATATCAGTTCGAACCTAACATAGGTTTAAATTTCATGTCAGATAGAGCTATTGCATTTACCTCTGCCATTATCTACGACCGAGAGGTTGAAGGGCATGACCTGAAAGCGATGGAATGTTATAAGGAAATGCTTCAAACGCTTCTGGATGCAGGATATCCGCCATATCGCCTGGGTGTACAATCTATGGATGACATGATATCTACCTCACCTGAATATGTAAATTTTATAAATAAATTGAAAGCTGCGATAGACCCGAATAATATAATTTCACCAAATCATTACGGAACCAAAGGAAGTTAATAATGTACCTGAGCATTGTAATACCCGTTTATAACGAAGAGCAGAACATAAAACCGCTTGTTGAAGAAGTAAGCAAGGCGCTTAAAGGCATTGAGCATGAGGTGATATTCGTTGATGATGGCTCTTCTGATAATACTGTGAATGAAATTCGCAATACCAAAGGCACAAATATAAAACTGGTGAAACTGGCACGCAATTTCGGGCAAACATCTGCCATGGCCGCCGGTATTGAAGCGGCGGAAGGCGAGCTTCTGGCATTTTTGGATGGTGATCTGCAGAACGACCCAAGCGACATTCCAATGATGATAAGTAAGCTGAAAGACGAGAATTTAGATATGGTTGCAGGCCGCAGGGCAAAACGTAAAGATGGTTTCTTGCTGCGCAAAATTCCTAGCAAAATAGCGAACAGGCTTATTTACGGCGTAAGCAAAATTGAAGTTAAAGATTACGGCTGCACGCTAAAATTAATGAAAACCAAACTTGCGAAAGATATCGATCTTTACGGTGAACTGCATCGCTTTATTCCAATTCTTGCAAGCATTCATGGCGCTAAAATTGCCGAGGTGGATGTTAAACACCACCCTCGCCGCTTTGGCGTTTCGAAGTACGGTTTAAGTAGAACTTTAAGGGTAGCAAGTGACCTGTTACTGATGGCATTTTTTATAAAATATCGCCAGAAACCAATGCACCTGTTCGGCTCGCTTGGGCTTGTTTCGCTTGGTATAGGCGGGTTGGCAGAAGCCTATTTGTTAGCACTAAAACTGATGGGTGAAGATATAGGTGGAAGACCACTTTTCTTCGTAGGTATATTAATGATAATCGCCGGCGTTCAATTAATTACAACAGGCTTCCTTGCCGAACTGCTAATGCGCACATATTTCAGTAGCAAGAACTCACGCCCTTACGTTGTTGGCAGCGTAGAGAAAATTAGTTAATATACTCCGCTTCGCTTTTACGGGTGAAGTTCATTATCGCTATCTCGTCTATTTCTAATTGAGCCTTGCGAGCTATGTCTGCTTCAATTTCAGCTTCACGGTTTTCCTTCACTATCTCGAATTTTTTCATTTCCGAGAATATCAATCTTATCTCATCAGATATTTTTTCTATGATAGGGTTTATTTTATCTATCTCTTCAAGCAGCTGTCCTTCTCTCATTCTGGTGGCCTCAAGATACATCAGGAACATAGGCCTGAAATCTTCGTGAAGCTTCATAAGATTATCTGCCTCGTACTTTATAGATTCTTCCATTGCCCTTATCTCATCAATGAACCGCTGCTTCTTATCAAGGAATAGCACCAGCTCTTTACGTTTTTCATCCAGCTGGGATTTGTTTATTTTTATTAATGTGGCTAAAGGTTTTAGCATCTATTTTAAAATTTCTGCCAGCTTCTTATAGCATTCATCCAAAGTTGTAGATTCATCAGGCAGCTGACGCATGAAATCCTCTATTTTAGGGAAGTATTTTATAGCCTCGTCTACATCTGGATCAGAGCCTTTTCTATACGCGCCCAGCCTTATCATTTCGGCCATATCTTCATACACGGAAAGAATTTTTTTAGACTTACTTACAAGTTCATTCTGCTCTTTGGTATTACATGCCGGCATTGTACGAGATATGCTGCGAAGCACGTTCACCGCAGGGTAGCGGCCACGCTCAGCAATTTTACGCTCAAGCACAATGTGACCATCCAAGATACCGCGCACAGCATCAGAGATAGGTTCGTTGTGATCATCACCTTCTACAAGCACAGTGAATAGGCCGGTTATACTTCCCTGCCCCTGTACACCTGGGCCTGCACGCTCAAGCAGTTTTGGCATTTCGGCGAATACGGAAGGTGTGTAACCACGTGTTGCCGGAGGTTCACCCGCTGAAAGGCCAATTTCACGCTGCGCCATTGCAAAACGTGTAACAGAATCTACAAGGCATAATACATCTTTGCCGATATCACGGAAATATTCGGCAATGGTAAGCGTAAGGTAGGCCGCCTGCCTGCGCATTAGGGCCGATTCATCAGAAGTTGCGGCAATTATAACCGCGTTCTTTATTCCTTCCTCACCCAAATATTTATGCAGGAATTCCTGAAGTTCGCGGCCACGTTCACCAACCAGCCCGATAACTTTAACCTCAGCATTAGAATATTTTGTAAGCATGGAAATAAGCACCGATTTACCAATACCTGAACCGGCAAATATGCCCATACGCTGGCCTTTGCAGCAGGTTACAAAAGTGTTTACCGCCTTCACACCCAAATCTATTTTACCTTCCACCATTTTGCGTTTATGCGCAGAAGGCGGCGTTGCTTTTAACAGATATGGAATTTTACCAGGCTCTATAGGGCCTTTTTCATCCACCGGAGCGCCAAGCGCATTCACAACACGCCCAAGCCATGCGTTCGATGGGTAAATAAAATTCTGGCTTTCTTCCACTTCAACCTTGCAGCCGGCTGAAATTCCCTGAGGATCAGCAAATGGCATAAGCACAGCGTTATCGCCCCTTATGCCAACTACCTCGGCAAGAATTTTCTGCCCGTTATTTGTAAGTATCTGACATTTTGTGCCGATAGAAACCACACCTTCCAAGCCGGTTGCTTCTATCATCAACCCGTTAATAGCGTGTATACGCCCAAAAACCCTGTATTCCGGAACTGAATTTATTTTATTTAAGATATTTTCTAACATTAGGTACTCCGTACCCGATTATTTCTTTTCTTCGGTATTTTCGGCTTTTTCAGTGCTTATCTTCTTAGCCAGAGATTCAAAGAAACCAAGACCATCATCAATTGTAGAGGTTGCGGCCTGCTTGTTCTGATCGACCACGCTTTCATATACTTCCTTGCGCAGCACAGTAGCATTCTTGGGGAATTCAATTCCCACTTTTACGGTTTTGCCCTTAATCTCAACTATCTGAACTTCAATCTTGTCGTTGATGATTATCGACTGGCCAATTTTTCGAGTTAAAAATAACATAAGTTGAAATTACAGTAAGTTATATTTTGTTAAAAGAAAAATCTATTAAGATTAGCTAAAAGCTAAAGGCTAAATGCTAAAGGCTAATAGAATTATCACTCTGAACCTTTTATCTTTAGGCTGTTAGCCTCTGATTATTTCTGTAATTTTTAAATTATAAAAGAAAATGGCTCCGTTTTCTTGGGGGAAAGGGGAGCGGAGCCATTGAGGATTAGTATAGTTGGGGGAAAATATACTAAATTTCGTTTACGTTATCACCAGCGAACTTGAAGCTTGTAAATCTGCTGAGTTTATATTCTCAAGAAATATCTCTGCATAGAACATTATCTGTCCAGGATTGGTATCTATGGTTACTACCAGAGTACCCCCGTTTACATCTGTATAGGTGTTATCATTAAGTAGATTCAGTATAAGAGTATCTGAGCTAAGCTCAAAATCGGTAATCGTGGCATATGTAGTAATGAAACTGTAGGCGCTATAATCTTCGCAAAATTCTAGAAAATAACCTTCATTTGTTATATCATTGAATTGATTGTTATCGAAATAAAATATGTCAGCTCCGCTGCCACCTGTAAGCGCGCTGGTGCCATTCATATCCAGTATAAAATCATCCCCATCATCACCAAAGATAAAATCATCGCCACTATTACCATAGATATGGTCATTTCCGTTACCACCGTATATATAATCAGTAAAGCTAATATCAAGTTCAACATCATCACCGCCGTTTAGCCAGTCATTTCCATCATCACCGTATAAAATATCATTGCCAAATGAACCGCTTAGCCTGTCATCGCCATCACCACCGTATAAAATATCATTGCCGGCATCACCGTTTAGCAAGTCATCCCCATCACCACCATATAAAATATCAGCACCTTCAAAACCGTCTATACTGTCGTCGCCTTCGCCGCCATATATCGTATCATCGCCGTCATTGCCATCTACTATATCATCACCAGCGCCGCCATATAAAATATCGTTACCTGCACCACCCTCTATATAATCATTACCAGTACCAGCATCTACATAGTCATTACCTTCACCACCATCTACATAGTCATTACCTTCACCACCATCGATCTCATCATCGCCAGCGCCGCCGTAGATGGTATCATCACCAGATTCACCGTAAATTGTATCATTCCCACCCAGCACAAAATTCTGGTCGAGGTAATCACCATAGATTATATCATTACCATTGCCGCCATAAATAATATCATCACCTGGAACTAGACCGCCATCTATATCTACAGGTTCAAAAAACTGGTCGCCATGCTTGTTATCACCAGAAATTACATCATCTCCATCACCACCGTAAACGATGTCATTTCCAAAACCGGCATATATCTTATCATAACCTTCATTGCCGTTTATCACGTCTTCACCCTCAAGTCCGTGGATAACGTCGTTTTCTTCTGTGCCATCAAGTGTATCGTTTTCAGCTGTTCCCCATATTATCGAAAGAAGGCGATTGCCATCATCACGTATTACGGGACCTTTTACAGTATCATTTTCTATTTCTTTAGCTGAAAATAAGTCTTTCTCTTCCAAATCAAAAGATCTATGCACCATAAAATCTTCAAGAGAAACTGGGGCTACATCTTTAGAGTAAAATTCAGAAACCCCATCTTTCAGCAAAGCATCAGAAGATACTACTAACTGCTTTTCTAATTTAACTGATATTTCCTTTTCCAATTTAAACCCCATTTGTTGGTTGACTACTTAAAATTAACACAAAATTAACTATTAGTACAGGATTAGTTAAAAAAAGGTTAAAATTTACGTAAATTTGTAATAAATCTGTAATGCAGCAGAATATCTTATTGAAACATAAGCATTGTTATATTATCGAAAATGTTAATAAAACCACTGAAATTGGTTAATTTTAGAATTTTTAGCCAGATATAATTTCTGAGTCTTTGTAGCCTTGGGCATATAGCATGTGGCGAAGATCTGGCGTATTAATGTGATGAATGGCCTGATTCTTTACATTCTGCTTGGCGTGGAACGCTATGCCCAAACCAGAGTGCTTTATCATTGGAATATCGTTGGCACCATCACCTATTGCTATGCTATTAGAAGGCCTGATGCCTAGTTCTTCACAGTGGTATAGCAGCGCGTTAAGTTTTGATTGGGAATCGAGAATAGGTTCAATAACCCTGCCCGTAAGCTTGCCTTCAGCAATTTCCAGTATGTTAGATTCATCCACATCGAAACCGCAATGCGCACGCACTCGTGAAGTAAAGAAAGTGAAACCGCCTGAAACAAGTACGCATTTTGCACCATGTGCCTTCATGGTGGCGCAGAGTTCCTTTGCACCTTTGGTGTAGGTTATGCGAATATCGTAAACTTCCTGCAACTTACCCTCTGGCAGGCCTTTAAGCAGGCCAACCCTTTCACGCAGGGCCGATTTAAAATCAAGCTCGCCGTTCATGGCCTTTTCAGTAATGGCAGAAATTTGCGGCTTTAGCCCCAGACAATCGGCTAGCTCATCAATACATTCCTGCTGAATTATGGTGGAATCCATATCAGAGATAAGTAGTTTTTTGCGACGGCCGGAAGTTGGCTGAACTATAAAATCAAGATCAAAGCTACCAAGCAATGCGCTAAGTATTTCACGCACCTCTTCTTCCGGCAGAACCGCAAAGTGGATATCGAGCGCCTTATCTTTTGAAAGCCAGAATATATTTTCCACTATACCGCCGCTGTGCGATATGGAATCTATGATGTGATCCGCCTCTTTCTGGTTAAAATTGAAGCTTTCACCAGCAATTATTGTTGCAACTGATTTCATTTCCGATTTTATAGTTTCATGAATAATAAAATACACATCGTTTTTGGCCCGACTGCAAGCGGTAAAACCAAATATTCAGTGGAGTTAGCACAGAAATTTGATTCTGTCATCATAAACGGCGATTCCATGCAGATATATAAAGAGATTCCTATCATCACTAACCAGCCAACTATAGATGAGCGCAAAGGCATACCGCACCTTCTGTTTGGCTATAAATGTATTCTGGAGCATTCTGATATTAACGACTGGCTGGGAAAAATTGTACCCACAATAGAACAAACATTGAAGGACGGCAAAGTGCCTGTAATTGCTGGTGGTACCGGCATGTATTTACGCGCGCTTATAGATGGCATTTCTGAGATACCTGAAATTCCTGATGATGTTACCAAAGAAGTACGCGACCTGGTTGATAAGCTTGGAGCAGAAAAAGTTCACGAGCTTTTAAAAGAAAAAGACCCTGTTTCCGCCGAGAAATTAAAGCCGGGCGATTCGCAGAGAATATCACGCGCGCTGGAAGTTATAGAATATACAGGCGTTTCTATAGCCGAATGGAACAGCAAGCCTAACAAAAAATTCTTTGATAGAGAACAGTTCGAGATACATTTTTTAGACATTCCGCGCGAAGAAATTTACGATAAAATTAACCGAAGGTTTGAAAAATTTGTGGAACTGGGAGCAGTGTTCGAAGCCAAAAAAGCGAAAGAGATATTTGAACATTCAGGCTTTACCGAGGCCGAGTTAAACAGATTGCCAGCCTATAAGGCGCACGGCCTGCGCGAGTTAATGAGCTTTATCGATGGAAAAATATCAATGGAAGAAGCTATTAAACGTGGCCAGCAGGTAACAAGAAACTACGCCAAACGCCAAATGACCTGGTGGCGAAACTGGATGAAGGGTTAGTCACGATGTAAGCTTAATTTTGAAAAAACCGTTGTGGCTAATGCTGAAAACCTCGCGAGCCCCTCTTTAGTTCTTAATTCTTTGCTGATCAACTCTGGCGTATAAATTACATAGTCCCAGACAGCGCGGGTAAATATCTCATCTTGCATAGTTCTTTCTGAAGGATATTGTTTTCTATACTCAGCAAAATCCTTGGCAAAATTACTTTTCTCCTGCTTGTAAGCTTTCCTTCTATGTTGTGTAAAAGCTCTTTGTGCTGAGTTCAGCAAATCTAGGAGTTCTTGCGCCAGAACCTGAGATGTATGTGAAACAACTTCAGACTTTCTGGCTATAAAAGATGTTATGGAGAAATCATCTTCGATAAGCTGCGCCATCTTTTTAACAAGCGGCAAATAATGCCCATCTTGTGTATATTTCTTTTCTAAACCATGAAGCTCTTTTTCAATAGTGTGGAGCAGTATGTAGGTATCGGAAACTATTTGCTTAATATCGAGACCCTTTCTCGTCGTTCTTCCAATATTAGCTTGCGGATTAATGCTAATCGCGGTTATAAAAGTAGGCGTTACGCTGTTACTCGGCGGCGGCTGGCTAGAACCAGGGTCTGAATTATCTAATGCCATATGAAAAAAGTTATTTTAGCTTCAACATCATCTATCAGAAAAGAAATGCTTTCTCAAGCCGGAATAGTGTTTGAAGCAGTATCTCCGCTATGCGATGAGGATAGCATAAAACAACAGAAAAAGCACCTAAAACTTGGAGAATTAGCACTGGAACTTGCTAAGGAAAAGGCACGCAGCATCTCTATTAATCAACTAGATAGCTATGTAATAGGCAGCGATCAGATATGTGAATTTGAAGGAATATCTATTTCTAAAAGTAAAAATGAACTGGATGCATTTGAATGTTTAAAAAAGCTTTCCGGCAAAACTCATACGCAGAATAACGGTACTTGTGTATATTTGAACGGTGAGTGTGTTTATGAATTTAAAGATAAAGCCACCCTTACAATGAAGCGCTTAACTGATGCCGAGATACTTGATTACATCAAAAAAGATAGCCCTATAGGATGCGCCGGAAGCTATAAATTTGAGCTAAATGGCAAGTATCTATTTGAAAAGATTGAAGGAAATGAAGAGTGCATTAAAGGGTTTGGATTAAGTAAAGTTGTAGATTTTCTTAGAAAAGTCGCTAAATAAGGCGCATGCCTAAAAAAGACAAAAATAACTGGCTATCAGAAGGTTTGGCAAATATCTGGATGCCCTATACCCAAATGAAAACAGCAACCACTCCTTTAGCTGTTGTTGGTGCCAAAGGCAGCAGGATAATTCTTGAGGATGGTACCCAGCTGATAGATGGCATAGCAAGCTGGTGGAGCGTTTGTCATGGTTATCAGCACCCATACATTATTGAAAAGATAAAAGAACAAGCCGAAAAACTTACACATGTAATGTTTGCGGGGCTGGCACATGAACAAGGTTACAAACTTGCGAATAGATTAACAAAGATACTTCCAACAGGTTTAAGCAGGGTGTTCTTCAGCGAATCTGGCTCTAACGCGGTTGAGATAGCAATGAAAATGGCCGTGCAGTTCTGGCATAACAAAGGCAAGAAAAGTAAGAACAAATTCATTTCATTCAGGAATGGCTATCACGGCGAAACCATGGGCGCACTTAGCCTTGGCGACCCTGAGGGCTGGACACAGAGGGCATTCAATAATTACTGTCCACGCCAGTTCTTTGTAGATATTCCAAAAGATGAATATGGCTTTGCAGAATTCGATGAGATGCTTAAAGGTATTAAAAAAGAAGTTGCCGGACTGATAATTGAACCTTTGGTACAAGGCGCAGGAGGAATGAAATTCCATAGCGCAGATATTCTGGCCGAAATATACAAAATAGCAAAAAAGCACGATATTATTTTTATCGCTGATGAAATAATGACGGGATTTTACAGAACCGGAAATAAATTCGCCTGTGAAGAAGCAGGTATTATACCTGATATAATGTGCCTGGGCAAAGCCCTGAGCGGCGGCATGTTACCGCTTGCGGCAACAGTTGCAACTGAAGAGGTGTTCGAGGCATTCTTGGATGACAGCTTTGAAAAAGCATTTCTTCATGGCCCAACTTTTATGGCCAACCCGCTTTCCTGCGCTGCCGCGAATGCAAGCCTGGATCTGTTCGAGAAAGAGGATTATCTGCATAAAGTGGAAGTGATAGAAAAATTCCTGGACGAGGAACTTGATCTGTTCCGGGGAGATGCAAATATAGTGGATGTAAGGGTTAAAGGCGCAATAGGTGTTATTCAGTTAAAGCAAAAAGAATATAACGAAATGTGGCATTACATGTTTGAACTCAGGAAAAAGTTTGTTGATCTTGGCGTTTGGCTACGCCCCTTCAAAGATGTGGTTTATATTATGCCAAACTTCAACATAACTCTGGAAGAGCTGGAAAAGATAGGCGATGCCGTGGAAGAGGTTCTAAGTAGCTGATATTACTTTTACAGCCAGCCTTTTACCGTTTGCGGGGAATTCCACATTAAAACATCTAATATAGAAAGACTTTCTACGAATTCGTAAGGTGCGCAGCTATATTGAACTTTAGGTGGGGTTTGAATAGTAAGTTTAATGTTCTTTTCATTGAATTCTTTCTCTACGAACAGATCTTTGCCTCCGGGTGGGTTTATATACTCACTTGCACCAAGAAGGCAGCTGATTTCAAGAGACCACTGCCCTGCATGTTCAATTTTAGGCAAAGGAAATTTCTCTTCCGAGCAAATAATATAGTTGAAATTTATTCCCAGATATTCACAAACAGCTTTAAGGCTGTTAACATTAAGTTCTACCAGGCTATTGGTTTTTGTCCGCTCAAACGTTTTTTTAACCAGATTGTGTACTTCGTTGAAATATAGCGCATGTTTGCGGTAATGTTCGATCTGCCTAAGAATTCTATCGCATGCCTTTTGCTTATCCAAAATTTGCGCTTCCGCTATTTTAATTGAAATTGATGAGTTGCTAAGCGGTACAGTTATATATTGCCAATCTTCCTTAGGATGAAGGATCCGGTTACGGTTCATCCAGCTTTTAGGAGTGTATTGGGTTATATCGAAAACCACCCATTTATCGGTATTGGCTATTAGTGAAAAATAACCAATATAAGGAAAAAAATATGGCTGCATTATACCAAGTTTCATTTTAACCCAGTTGCATTGTTATGAATTATTTTTATCAGATCACAAATTCTTTCGATTATCTCTAATGAAACATCCTGCCCAGAAGGCAGCTGAAAAAGCCTATTACAAAGGATATCTGTGTTAGGCAGGGCGTTGATATATTGAGGAAGATCATTGCAATACGGAATGCTTCTGTGAATTCCTGGTGAAAAATAACGGCGGCTTAAAATATTTTCTGCCTTTAATATTTCAACCATTCTATCGCGCGAAAGACCAAAGCTTTTTTCTTCCAGCTCAACCACAACATATTGGTAATTACTTATGCCCTTTGTATCTGGCTCATAAATATTTAAGCCGCTAATGTCTTTAAGTTGTTGTTTATAAAGTTCATAAAACTGCTTATTGCGCTGCTGGTTTTTGGAATAGTCTTCAAGGCTTAAAAGGGCCATTGCAGCCTGCGCTTCAGACATTCTGCCATTGCCTGTAAATGGTATATCAACCGTTTTTCTAGTTCCATAACTGCTACGGATATTACGTATCTTTTCAGCAAGCTCATCGTTATTAGTACATACACAGCCACCTTCAGCAGAATTCAGAATTTTTGTTGCATGGAATGAAAAAACTGAAGCCTCACCAAAATTGGCAAGGTTAATACCATTTCGTTCACAGCCGAAGCCTTGGGCAGAATCAAAATATAATTTTATATTTTTTTTATCGGCAAGTTTTTGCAAACTTTCCGTATCCCCGCTGCCGCCCCATAAATTAACCGCCAAAATTGCGCTTACATCACTATCTATAAGTTTTTCTATAGAATTTATATCCATGTGATGGGTTTTAAGGTCAATATCACAAAAAGCCGGAGTAAGGCCCGCCCAGCTAAGAGATTGAGCCGTTGCTATAAAAGAAAATGCCGGGGTAATTACCTTACCCCTAAGATCAAGCGCTTTTGCAGTTATCATCAGGGCGATGGTTGCATTTGTCATGCAAAGAACATTTTTGACCCCAAGAAATTTTTCAAGCTTTAGCTCAAGTTCGGTAAGCAATGGGCCATGATTTGTATAATATTGGCGCTCAAAGATACCTTTAAAGCTTTTTTCAAACCTTTCCCAGCTAGGAAAATTCATCTGACCAACCGGTATAGGCTTTAAAAATAAAGGCTGACCTCCATTTATGGCTAAGCTCTCAAGAGTTTTTGTAGATATATTCATAAGCTACTTTTTATTTCCTCAGCATTCTCTTCGATGAATTTTAAAAATCCGGCAATTCTTATAATATCATCTTCATCCACGAATTCTCCACAAGGCATAAGCATGTGGTTATCCATGAGTTTCAGCGTATTATTCATATTGCCGGCAATAGTTTTATAGCTGGTTTTTTTCAAGTGCAGCGGCGGGGCATAATATGGACGCACCAGCATATTTTCCTTGTGCATTATTTTTATTGTATTTTCCCGGGAAAGTTTCCAGTTTTCATTAAATTTAACGATTATGGTTTTAAAACTACGCGACTCATCTTCTTTATATTCTACCAGTTCAATACCTTTTAAACCCTTTAGATATTTTTTATAAACTAAATATCTTTTTCTATTGCGTTCAACCTGCTCTTCAACCTTATCAAGGCAGGCCAGCGCCATGGCGGCATGGATCTCGTTTAGTTTTGCATTAAGGCCAAAAACCCTTACATTATCAGGGCCTTCAAATCCGAAACCACGCATTAATTTTAACTGTTCGGCAAGCACATTGTTATTGGTTGTTATATAGCCTGCTTCAAAGCCGTTCAGAAATTTACTGGAATGCATCGAAAAAACTTCAGCCTCTCCGAAGCTTCCTAACATTTTACCTTTATAGGACGCATAAACCGCCTCTACAGAATCAAACACTATTGGTATATTGTGTTTATTAGCCAGACTGACCATGCCATCAATATCGGTAAGATTTACGATAGGATGCGCCGCCAGAATTATGGCAGTATTTTTATTTATCAAAGGCTCTACAAACTCTGGCTTCATACCAAGAGTTGTTATATCCACATCACAGAAATGCGGAGTTAACTTAACCCAGGCCGCGATATCAGCCATTCTACGATAGGTTAAAGATGGCATTATAACTTCAGTACGTCCCTTTATTGCAAGGACTTTAAGACACATTATCAGCCCCCACAAACCATTACATACAGCGATGCAGTGCTTTACCTCGTGTAGTTTAGCCAGCCTTTCTTCCATAAGCTGAACCAGCGGGCCGTTATTTGTTAACCTGCGGGATTCAAAAATAACTTTAGAGTATTTAAAGAAGTCTGCCTCTTCTGGTTTAAAAAGATTAGAGGTAGACCTTATTTTTCTGAACAGTGGTACCCCGCCATTAACAGCCAGATCAGAGATTTTCTGTTTTATATTATTTTCGGGTAAGTTTTGCATCGTATCTGTAATGGGCTGAATAAAATTCCTTCTGCTGATCTATTATTTCTATATGCCATCCGGTCTTTTCTGCAAGCTCAAGCATCTCAGCCTTTGTACGCCAGATACCTAAAGGGGACGAATTATCATTTAACAGGCCGGAAAAATCTTTATCTTTAGGATAAAACAAATGTGCACGATCTTTATCGGGAAGGTTCCCTATAAAAAATATCTGAATATTTTTAAATCTTTCACCCAGGATCTTTAAAAACTGCTCAGCTGCTTCATAAGAAAGATATTGAAAAGCCCCGTAACACAAGCCTTTTGTGAATTTAGAGGGAGAATCCTCATTTTTTACATATTCTAAAGCATCAGACAGTCTGAACTTAAAGTCGGGCAGTTTTTCAAAATTCTTCTGTGCCACTTCGATAAGATACTCGGAAAAATCTACGCCAAGATAGGCTTTTATCTCAGGGAAGATATTTTTTGCAAGGGCCCCATTGCCAGCACAAACATCAAGCAGTATATCCTGTTTTGCAAGACCCAGATTATTTCTGATGGAAGCAATTATTATATCTATCTGTTCCTGCGAAACAGGTTTGCCATTCACCGTTCTTTTCACCTGGCCGAAAAAATCATCAGGGGCGCAGGTTTTAGGGAATTCTTTGTGGATATAATCATTCATATTATCTACCTGAGGGCATCAGGGTTTTTACCAAGTTGTGTAAATATGGAGGTATATTCTTCAACAGATCCCTTTGCTCCAAATAAAATAGATTTATTTTTAATAATTCTTTCACGCAAGCTTTGCTGATATTTTTTATCATTGGCTACTTTTACGGCAAGTTCAACATAAGAATTCACATCCTGGGAAACCAGCTCTGTTATGCCCGCTTCCTCATAGAATATACGCGCCATACGCCCGCCCCTAAAAAAGCCTTTGCGCATTGTTACAACAGGTGTTCCAACCGGAGCAATAAAATACATGGTTGTGCCTACGCCAAAATAAAAACTGTCGATAATTACATCGGCACATTTTAGATAGCTAAAGAAATCGTTCTTGCTGGCCCAGGGAAAGAATTTTATCCTTGGAATAAATTCAGGCCTGATATTGATCTCAAACCGAGCTTTCAAAATATCTGCAATCTTGCCATCAATGAACATGACAACCTCGGCCAATGGGTCTTTTTCAAATATCTTATTCAACACCTCATCAAAATCTGGGTGAACCTTATGCATTTTGAATGGAGCCATATAAATATTTTTATCCAGCGATATTCCAAGTTCTTCTCTGGTTTTAAGCACAGGAGGAGCTGGAGTTTCTCTTGAAAAATCAGGATTTGACTTCATTAATATAAGCTTTTCACTAAAGAAATCTTGGGCATCTTTACCTTCTAGGGACTCACTTGAAATATAATAATCTATATTAGCCACGCCTGAAGTTTCAGGGTGCCCGGTTAGAACGCACTGCGCAGGCGCAAGCCTTGCAAAAGCAAGGCGATAGCTTGGAACATCCATTCCAAGTTCAGTATAGACCAGGACATCGAGTTGCTTTTCTGCTATCTGCGATTGGGCCAATTCTAAGTTAAACGATAATTGTGTGGCCCTGCCCTTGGTTTCAAAGGTCTTCCACAAGTTATTTTCAGGAGTTGCCTCTAAGGTTGAAAAAACGTAAATATCAAAAACATTTGTCTGGTCTAGTAATTCTATTAGTTTTCCAAAACAATCATTCATAACATGATCATAAAAATACCTTGAAACAAAACCTATTTTTATTTTTTTGCCTGTTTCAGCAGCTACTGGTACCTTGCAGTGCGGGGCGGTGAATAGAAGTTGTGGAAAGGTCTTTTCGTATATCTTTGCCAGTTTTGTTATAAGTGTTTTGTTATTTTTACCGTGATACGCAAGAGAAAAGGCGGTGGCCATAGAATCTGTGTTTTCAGACTTACTTGGCTGGCTTTCCACCAGAAGCGCATCAAGATTGAGTTCATACTCTTTGCGCCATTTATCTATTTCTTCGGAAGTTTTAAAGTTTGCAGGAACCAAAGTTTTTATTGCAACTTTAATAGAGTGTTCCGGCTCTAACTCATAAAGTTTTTTATAACACTCCAGAAGCTCTTCACGACTTCCTTCTGCATAGGCTAAAGAACATAATGCCTTCAAAAGAGAAATGCTTTTAGGATCTACCTGCAGACCTTTTTCTATATATTCCCTTGCACGACCTCTATCACCAAGAAAATTATATCTGGCGGCCACCTTATAGTAATAATTTGTATGCTCAGGTTTAAGTGTTATAAGTTTTAAATATGCGCCTATGGAAGCTTTATAGTTCTTCGTGGCATCACATAATTCTGCCATTGCCTCAAGCCCACCAATATGCTGAGGGTCCATTCCAAGTAGCTTTTCAAGCACATTTGAGGCGGTGTTCAACTGCCCTGTCTGCAACATTATTACCCCAATTTTATGCAAGGTATCTTTATCTTCGGGGCTAACTCTGAGAATTTCAGTATAAAGGGCAAGCGCGTTTTTTAGATCTCCTTTTTTATGCGCCTCACTCGCCAAAAATTGAAGATTTTTTAGGCTTTTTCCATAAGTTTGTATCTTATTCTTTGCCATTATTGCCGTTATATAATTTGAATTTACTTACTAAAGATATATCTAATTATTATATATAGCACAATTGCAAATATCAGCCGATATTGGGGCTACTAAAAAACTACAGAGAGATATAGAAGGATTAAACGTTTATAGCAGTGCCACCACCTGATGATGAGCTATAAGCGGCCTTTCTGATAGCGGCCGTAAAGAAATCGTTATTGTTATTAGCCACCGCCTCTAACGAGCCAGTAGAACTTGTACCGGCTGCAGAAGATTGAGCCGTTTGATTATCAGCAGAGCCAGCATTACCTTTTATCTGCTTTTCAATATCTAGCCATGCATCACGCATCTGCTTTATATGAGCTATGCACATATCGCACATGTTCAAATCTAAGGTGCGGTTAATTGAAAGTATACGCATAGCAGTACCAGAATACCATTCAGTTAGAACCGCTGCCACCTCACCACCATTAACATGATCTAAGGAATCACGCAGGCCGGTTATTATATGGAAAGCTTTGGCTACTTTGTTAAATCTTTCTTCGATATTTTTATCAGTTATAGCCTGTTTGGCCTGTTGAAGAGAAGTAATTGCGCCATCATAAAGCATGATAACCCGGTTGAGCTTATCGACATTCGCGAAGGCGTTCTTGTAAGCCTGTATGTTATTATATCCTACCATAAATCAAAAATCCCTACTTGGAATTAATTATTGTTAACTATTTTTATTAGCTGCAGCAGCATTTGCATCTAATAATTGCAATACGTTATTAACGCTGGTAAGCGCCTGTTCCAAGGCCGAGAACTGAACCCTTAGCCTTTCAACATATTGGTCTAGCCTGTCCTGCAGACTTAAAATATCTGTTTCATAATCATCGTTCTGATCTGCAAGATCGCTTACTGCCGTATCAAGAAGACCGGCATCTTTTACATATGTATTTGAAAGATTGTATATTCTATCAGCAAGACCCTGAGATAGTGAAACACTTATTACATCTGTACCCTCACCGGTATAAATAAATTCCAGACCAGCAACAGGAGTTCCTGTTTTACCAGTTATTTTATTGCCGGTGGCATCTAAATAAACCGCCTGAATACCTACTGTATCGGCATCGCTGTCATATTCGGTTCCATCAGAGTTCAGCAGTTGAACCTGCTCACCAACATCACGCGAGGTATCAATATCAAGCTTAAATTCTGAAAGTGTGTAATCGTTGCTGGATTTAAAGAAAGCAAGATTTGAAGAGCTTGAGGTAAACTTAAGTTCAAACACTTCTCTTAATTTATCAAAATTCTGCGCGAGTTTATTTTTTAACGCCGTTTCATCAAACACAAGAATGTTCTTGGTAGCTATTGTTGTATCATCACCTGCAAAATCGCTAAGTGTTATACCAATATCTGCCAACGCATCGAACGTACTGTTGGTGGCATTGGATACTATACCGTTTATTTCAGAAAGCAGAGAATTAGAAAGTGTTTGAAGATTCGAATCGCCACCTAATATAGATGTTTCAAGAAATTGGTTGGTAGTTGCATCTCTTTGGCTTTGCTCGGTTACATATACACGAAGTGCATTAAATGCATCAATGAAATTTACAATCTGGGTAGCAACCGTATCAACATCGTTGGCGATAGCAAGATCTATAGTATCGGCCCCTGGAGTTTCGGCAAGAAGGTTAAGAGTTACATTCTCTATCGCATCTGTTACGGTATTAGAAGAACGAGAAATAGTTATGCCATCAACAACTATTTCAGCATCTTGCTCTGTTTGAGTGTTGGCAAGTGAAGCACCAGTTAAAACGTTTGAAGCATCAAATATCTCGTACTTGTTATCTATGCCCTCATTGACCGCCTTAAGACTAAATTTAAAATCAAAATCACTTATTTTTATAACAGCAGCAGAAACACCTGTTTGGTTAGTTAGCTGGTTAATGTTAAATATAACATCGTTCAATGTATCACCCGCTGTAACTGTAACATCTACAAGTTCCCTTGTACCAAAGGCATAATCAAGCGCACGCTCAAGTTCAACGGCATCTGCGGCGTTGGCAAGATCTACATTCACGCCGGTAAGATCTATACGAAGTTCTTTTTCAGTGGTTATACTTTTAAGTGTAAGTGCGCCGTTAAGTAAAACGCCCTGACCAGTTACACGAAAAGTTTCACCATTTATGTTAACTGATATAGCACTGGTATTGCCAGCGCCATATTCAACTGTAAAGCCTGATATATCACCAAAAGCGCGGGTGCTATCGTTGTAAGCGTTGCTATAGAATTTAATATCTGTGCTGGTTAAACCAACAAGCGGAGATTTAACATTGGCATCAGTAAAATTTGTAATTTGCCTTGCCTGATATACAACCTGATCTGAAATCGCATCGGCAATATCTTCACCAAATTGATCAAGGTTTGCCTGAGTATCATCTATAACAAAATCAGTAACGCCAGTTGTTATCTGGAAAGATGTTTCGTTAACACCGCCTGAATCTGTGGTGAATGTGAAAGTTGTTCCAGCTGCAATACCAATGCCTCCAGTTACCACATTATCAACCTGAACTGCACCGGTTGAGTAAGTTGCGCCACCGATTGTAATGCTTAAAATAGCTGTGCCAGCGCTTATATTGCTTACACTTACAGCACTTGGGCTGCCTTTTAGCGTATTTTTACCACCATCTGCGCCAACTACCGCAAAGTTATTTATACCAGCGGCAGTAATTACCGAGCCACTTGCCGAACCTTCCGTAGCATAATCTGTCGCCTGAATCTCGTAGCCTGAAAGGCTGGTACCAGCTACCGCATTAACAACACCAGAGCCAAACTGGAATGTACCTGCGTTCAAAGTGATACCTGCAGCGCCTGTTGTTACATCGATATTCCTTGAGTTGAAAGATGCTGAACGCTTTTCCAATGCTTTTGCAAGCTGATTGATCTCTATAGTTGAAGTACCAATTTGCGCACCAGGATCAGCCGTTACGCTTAAATAGCTTGATGCCGTTAGCGTAGTGGAAGTTAGGGCCGATGTACGATAGTTGAATATGTTTGAGAACTGAGAGTTGAGACCAACAGGATTGCGTAGATAATTAGCGGCGCCATTAAGGTTGGTAAGCAAACTGTTAAGCGTTCCATATTGAGCAGCCTTGGCAGCATTCGTAGAAATTTTAGTATTGATAAGATCTATCGGACGCTGGCGAATCTGCGACAGCGATTTTATCAGGTTCTCGGTATCTAGCCCTGAAGATATGCCAGAAATTCGGTTACCAACAACATTTCCCAGATTTATCCCGACCATAAAGACCTAACAATTCAGTAATAGAGTAACTTGATTATTAAACCTGGCCACTAACCAGATCGCCGCCGCCAGTACCCTGGAAAAGCTGAGCTTCTGTTTTTGTTTCAATAGCACCAGTGCTGACATCAGTGAATTTTACGACATATTCATAAGATACTGAAGATTTTGAAGAGCCGCTATAAATTGTGAATTTAATATCGTTAAGAACAGAGTTGGCACCAGAAACATACGTAGCCGCTCTAGACCTTACAGCATCAAACCTGCGCTGTTCTGCATTGCTGGCTTTATTTTCCAGATTTGCCGTTTCTTTTGAAGAAACCGGCCTTGTAGCCGCAACATCTGCCCTTTGAGGAGCTGAAACACCCGCCGCGTTATTACTGCTAGCAGGGCTTGAACCTTGAACTGCACTATTAAGATTTACTTCCATGTTAACCTCCACTTTTTGTTTGTTGGTTATTAACGTAATATGCTTACAATTGTATTATACACCTAAACCTAAGATATTATAAGCAATTTCTATACCAAATTAATAACTAAGAAACAAAAAACATAACTTTTATACTAAATTAGAGGGGTGGTGGAATACATTTCCTCCACCCCTCTGGCTATTAAACCACTGGATTACCCAAGTAATTTTAATAGAGCGGCAGGCAACTGATTAGCCTGAGCAAGTACAGATACAGAAGCCTGTAACTTAACCTGAGCAGTAGCAAAGTTTGTAGACTCAGTTGCGATATCAGCATCAAGGAACGAACCTCTTGCAGCATCTTGGTTTGTTATCGAAACTTCAAGGTTAGAAGCAGCGAAGTTGAACCTAGATTGTGCAGCACCAACATCGGCACGACGACTAACAACCGAAGCAAGGGCGTTATCTAGTACATCGTTCGCAGTTTGTGCGCCAGACTGAGTAGTAATATCAAGTGTTACTGCAGTGCCGGCATCGTTAACGAAGATATCAGTTGTTTTTACTGAAGTGATAGCAACTGAAATAGTATCAGTAACCGCAGCACCAACCTGGAAGCTTAGTGCACCTGCGCTACCGTTACCAACTGCTGTATTTAAAGCAGTTGCTAATAGAGCAGCAGAACCAGAGCTGTCTAACTGAAGGTTATCTAGAACGTTACCAGAAGCAACGGTGATATCGATATCGATATACTCGTTAGGGTTTGTAGTAGCATCACCATCTTTATATAGACGGATGATACCAGTACCACCACCTAATGAACCAGCTTGTAGGTCATCAGCATCAGTTGAATCGAACTGATCAGCAACTGTTGAGTAGTTAACGCCACCTAATGTAGTAGCTATTCTACCATCAGATGATGAGGTTTCAGCTGTTACAGTAAATGAACCAAATACCGGAGCAGTATTACCAGTTACATCGAAGCTAGTACCAACTATCTGGAAATCGCCACCATCAAGGCCTTCAAGTACAGTACCATCAAGAGTTGTAGATGTGATATTGCCAGTTGTAGTTGCAATAGTACGAGATTGATAAATAGTTAAACCGCTAAGATCAGCTTCAATAGCATCTGCTATAGTATTCAAGTTAGCAGTAGAAGCAGGAACTGAGTAAGTATCAACGCTGAATGCAATTGTTGCACCAGAATCTGCTATGTTAGTAAATGTTAGAGTTCTAGCTGTGTTTGCTGTACTAAGATCTATACTGCCGGTACGATATTGAGTACCATCTTCAAGAGTGATCTGGAAAACAGCAGTATTGTTAGCAGAAAATGTTTCAGCAGAAACTTCAATATTTGCTAAAGAGCCCTGAATTGTTGAGTTACCATTATCATTACTGATAGCGATAGCTGGAGTAGAGTTCAAAGCAGTAGTTCCTGGAGTTCCTGAATATAGTGCAGTTGTTGATCCAAAAGTTACAGTTGCAGCTAACGCATCAAGACCTGCAGTTGAAGCCCCTAGTGTACCATTAAGAAGAACGATACCGTTGAATGAAGTTGAACCAACGATACGATCGATCTCTGAGGTTAGTGCTTGGAACTCTTGGTTTAGATAGCCACGTTCAGTGGTACCTAGTGAACCAGAGTTTGCAGATGAAGCAAGTGATTTTTGACGAGTTAAGATATCGGTAACCTGTGCAAGTGCACCATCGGCGATACTTAATACTGAACCAGCTTGTTGAGTGTTTAGCAATGCTATCTGTAGTGTTCTAACCTGTGTTGCAATAGATGTACCAATTGCTAAGCCCGCAACGTCATCTGAAGCTTTGATTATTCGGTTACCACTTGATAGTCTTGCTACTGAACTAGATACTATCGAATTCGCAGCACCTAGGTTTCTTGTTGCCGAACCGGCAATAAGATTCGAGTTTATACCAACCATATTATTCTCCTACTTGGATTGTTAAAATTTCACGAACTACATGTTCGCTTGTTTCCTTTATAACATAAGTTGAGGGTGCTAACAAAGACTATCGATTCGAAATTATTTCAAATTTTAACTAAAGTTTTAATATTATTACAGCCTAAAACCCACTGCAATTAAACACCAGCGCCAGTTACAAAAGACTTTTTATTGGTCGGAAATTTTTGCAGGGTTTTTGCGTTTTTCTGTTTATTGAGACTGCTGTGATGCGCTGTTTTCTGCGGGCTTAACATCTGTTTGTGTCTTTTTTTCACTGGATATGGAAATATTTACATTTTTTTCACTTATTTCCACCTTCCCAGAGTTATTCTCCAGCATTTTTTCCGGTAAATATATAAGAACGCCGTTTTTCGCATCAAGAACTTTTGCCGATTTGCCATCAACATTAGTTTCTATATATAATATGAAATCTTTTATTTTTTTATATTCAGGATTTTCCGACATCTGCTCAAACGCCTGCTTAACCCTTGCGTTCAGCTGCTCTTCTGTAAGGTTGGATAATGAATTTTTACCAGGCACCTTACTACTATCATCAAAGTACAGGCTATAAATAACAAAACCAAGAAGGAACACAGCGCCTATTTGAAAGGTGCGCTGCACGTTTTTATCGGCAATTGGCTGGATTTGTTCAGCTGCATTCTTTTTTTTAAAAAACACCATAAGCTACCTTGTCTGCGCTATTGTCTGATCAACCGCTTTTGATTTCACCTGATCGATAAGATCGTTCACCGACATTTCCAGGTCCACCTTCTGGAAGCGGGCGTTATATGTTATGCGCGATGTAAGTATGCCCTCTTTCCTAAGGTTTGATTCCAGCCTGCGTAAAGGATATACAACCTCATCTTCGAATGTTCGCACCATGAATACGCCGAATTTACCAAAACCAAGATAGCCAAGAATATCTTTACCACGGAACGTTGTTTTCATTGCCTTGCCGGCCTTTTTAAGAACTTCATCAACTCTTTCCTTGCCCTCGTTCATCCGCAGCATTGGGAAGCCTTCAATAGATATAACGCACATTACCGCTTCAACCTTGGTATCGTATAGAAAATCCATAACCTCGTTAAGAACTTCATAATACGCGGCTGTATTCAGCAGGTCTGTAATGTCGTGATTTACCTTCTGGAATTCTGAGATGCCGCCAAGTATTGATTTTATTTTTTCCTGCAGGAATATTTTACGCTCAAGAATTATTGAGAATGAAAGTTTTTCAGGCGTTGAAAGCGCGCGTTCAACATGAGCATTCATGTTAAGTTCTTTCTTGCCTGAATCGAGTATTTTGAAACTGATTATTTTTTCCAGAACCGTTTTAAGGTCGTTCCCTTCAGGGCTGTACTCTATATTATCATCGAGTATCTCGGAAACCTCAAAAGGAAGTATCTTTCTGATATCCTGCCCCACCAGTTCGTTCTGGCTGAAACCAAAGTAATCACCGCCCCTTCTTTCATCGATAACCTTGACCAATTCATCAATGATCAGTTTTTTTTCGATGTTATCCTGGGTGACAGTAAACTTGAGGTTTCCCTTCCTTAAATACATTTATGGTCGCGCTAATATTAGTTAATAACCTTGCTTCCTGGATTCAGTATCCTATCAGGAAACCTACCCTGGAACAAGCTTATTCCTAGCGCATGACCGTATTCTATTGCACTGATATCGTCACAACGACACAGTATTACCCTGTTGCCCCCACTGCCTTCCACCGCTGCACGCAGTAAAAGATTCTCGTCTTTAGTGTACAGATCGCCCTTCATATCGGCGTTCCACTGTAGTTTTGCAAGGTCAAACCCAAGCTTTTTGCGGTTAATCTGCATAAAGCTATCGTTGTTCAGGCCATCAATACAAACTTTGTGGTTCCTTTCCCGACATATATCGAGTGCCTTGAAAAAGCCCGGTGTATCAGTAAATACATCAGCCACTGATATTTCTATCACTATCTGGCATTTAAAATCTTTGGCTATTTCACAAAACTCGGCAAAATCTTTCGAAAGCACCGTACTTATATTCATGTTAAGGCTTATAGGCATATATAAATAGTTTTCCGGACTGATGCTCATAGACTCCAGAACCTTTTCATCAAGCCTTTGTGTAAGGTATAAAAATAGCCATTTATCGGAAGTTAGCCTGTAATTTATGTTCAGTATTTTCTGAAGCGATGGAATATTAACATACACCTCATGGAAAAGCGGCTTCGCGCTGTTAAGATCTTTTATTGTACAGAGAGGCTGCATTCTTATACATTCATCAAGCCTTACAGATTCTATCTGCTGCTCAACCTCGGCAAGCAGTTCCGGGTTCATTGTAGGTATCTTCACTTTTTCTACCGGCTCTTTGCCGATGAATTTATTCAGCGATTCCGACATTAGCTTGTTAGCAAACGCCGAGAACTGCGCCCACTGAAAATTAAGATCGTAGATATCGCAGAAATCTTTGTTATCACGGCCATCAGGAAGTGTTGCCAAAGGATCATCGAAGAACAGGTAGCGCAGCTGGAATATTGCCTTGTTTATAAGCGCCCTGTCGTTGCCATGGTAAAGCAGGAACATATCAGAGTTATCAGCCCTGCATATCTCGGCCCGTTCTTCTCTGAAAAGATCGTTAAGGATGTTCATCGCGATTTTTATCTGAAAATCACTCTTGTACGCTTCAGATAGTTTTGAAAGCCTGAAGTGAATAACGTAATAATCTTCGCTTCTACCACGAGTGGTATTGGCAAAGTCTACCAGCTTAGCTTCAATGTTAGTTGTGAAAACCCTCATAAAAACAGTACCTTGAGTAATTTCTGTAAACAATCCCGGCGTAAAGTTTTCCCTTGATTAATTGAATTATATATCATATACAGTCCGCCTCACAAGTTAAAAGAGAATTTTTATGGCTAAGAAAAATACAGTAATAGTTAAAATGGAAAGCTCGGCTGGTACGGGTTATTACAAAATAGCTAAAAAGAATCCAAAAAAGCAACAGGGTAAGCTAGAAAGAAACGCTTACGACCCAGTAGTAAGAAAACATGTTCGCTTTACAGAGAAAAAGTATAAATAAGTATAACTTAGTTTATTACTTTAAATTATCGGTAATTGGGGAATGTACAAAAAGATACTAGCACGCAACCCTGCGGTTAAAAAAGCAAACATTCTTATTGTTGATGATAGCGATGTAAGCAGAGCCGTTTCCGAGAAGTTCTTTAAAGATACCGGTTTCACTAATATAGAGTTTGCCAATAACGGCGCAAGCGCTTTAAAAAAGATAGAATCTTTCAGCCCAGATATAATAATTGCCGATATTTTCATGCCGAAAATGGATGGCTATGAGTTCCTTAATAAAATAAGGAGCATGGAAGATTTTGACCACACCCCTATTATTGTCCAAACAAGTTCAACAGATCCGAAAGAAGTAGCTAAAGCCTTTGAAAGCGGTGCAAATGATGTTGTTTCAAAACCTATCCAGAAAGAGGAAATACTTGCAAGAACTTTGTTCCATCTTGAAAGTATATTGTTCAGAAAAAGAATTGAAAAAGAACTTCAGGCCGCAAGAGAACTTCAAAATTCAATGGTTCCAAGCGCTGGGGATATTGAACGCCTTGAAGGCAAGTATGAAATTCAGGTTGCATCACACTTTGCACCATGCTCAGAAGTTGGTGGAGATTTCTGGGGTTTCAAAAAAATATCGCATAACGAACTTGGCGTTTTTACCGTAGATATATCTGGCCATGGTGTTGCTGCCGCTTTAAATACATTCCGGGTTCAAAGCCTTTTGAATGATCCGAGTAATTTCTTATCATCATCGGCCCTATTCCTAAAAAAAATAAATAAAAGAATGGTTGGGTTAATGCCAACCGGGCAATTTGCAACCATGTTCTACGGCGTTGTGAACATGATGGAGAATTTCATTCAGTATTCTTCTGCTGCAGCCCCTGGCGGCTTAGTGATACGAAAGAACGGAAGTGTTGATGCACTGAAGGCAAGCGGCTTTCCTCTTGGCGTTGAAGAGAGCGCTGATTACGATCTTTTTGAAGCAAAATTCGAACCGGGTGATACACTATTTTTATATAGCGATGCATTGATAGAAACAGCCAATGCCAAAGATGTTTTTTTGAACCTTGATGATATTACCAAGGCGCTTATTTCCAACAAAGATAGGTCTGCTGAAGATATTATTAAAGCTATAGTTAAATTATTCAAAGACCATGTTGGTAACTGCGTTATAAGCGACGATCTTACACTTAATGTCTATAAAAGATTATAGTAGCCAGTAATTCTCAATCTGGTAAAATATCTCCATGAAATATTCTCTACTAGGAAATACCGAATTAAAGGTAAGTAAAATATGCCTTGGCACCATGACATGGGGCGAACAAAACACGCAGAATGAAGGCTTTGAGCAGATGGACCATGCTTTGGCAAGTGGCGTAAATTTTTTTGATGCCGCAGAAATGTACCCGGTTCCGCCTAAAGTTGAAACACAAGGTGAAACGGAAAGGATAATTGGTAACTGGTTCAAGAAAACAGGAAATAGAAATAAAGTTATTATCGCTACCAAAATAACCGGCAAGTCGGAAGGTTTCCGCCATGTTCGCGGCGGCGAATTACCAACCTACGATAAAAAGAATATTGAATACGCCCTTAACGAGAACCTGAAAAGACTGCAAACCGATTATATCGACCTTTACCAGCTACACTGGCCAGACAGAAAAACCAACACTTTCGGTCAGCTTGGTTACAACCATGATGATTCTGATAAATTTATTTCACTGAAGGAAACGTTAGAAATTTTAAATGGCTTTGTTAAGCAGGGAAAAATAAGGCATATTGGCCTTTCTAACGAAACACCGTGGGGCGTGATGGATGCCATTCGTTCATCCGAACAGCATGGCCTGCCCAGAATTGTTTCGGTACAAAACCCGTATAGTTTGCTTAACAGAAGTTATGAGGTTGGCATGGCCGAGGTATCTATCCGGGAAAATTGCGGGCTGCTGGCATATTCACCACTTGCGTTTGGAGTTCTGAGCGGGAAATACCTGAACGGCAATACACCCCCGAAGGGCCGCTTAACACTTTATTCTCGCTTCACCAGATACAGGGGCGAAAAAGCAGAAGCGGCAACTGAAAGATATGCCGCCATTGCCAAAGATTTTGGACTGACACCAACACAAATGGCGTTGGCCTTTGTTAATTCCAGAAGGTTCCTGACCAGCAATATTATTGGCGCCACTTCAATTGAGCAGCTTAAAGAGAATATTGAAAGTATTGACGTTGAGTTACCTGATGAAGTTCTGCAGGAAATTGAAAAAGTACACCACGATATTCCTAATCCTTGCCCTTGATTGTTTTAAACCAGTTTTTACTTTTAAATGTTTGCAAAAATTTGTAGTATTTTCCTATGAAGGGACATCAGGTTAAAAATACTATTTTGATAGGGCTTATTTTAAGCGTGTTCGCTTTTTTCCTGGTTTTTGCATCTCTTACCGCCAGCATGTCTGTTTATTCCAGCTTTAATAAAGCAACCGGCATAATAAAAACATACGGCATATCAAAATCTACCATGTATTTCGGCAAGTTCTATGGACAATTGTTCGATTACTACATGAACTACTCTGATTCCCTTGATATTGCCACAAAGAACAAACTTAAGGCAACTTTGTTTTATCCGCCAGCAGGTGCTTTCATTTCGCTTATGTTGCTACTTTTCATATTGCGTGCTCCGCTTTCAGATTTCAGGCCCTTCTCTGCCCCCGAGAAATTACATGGTGATGCCAAATGGGCGGGCGAGAAAGATATTGTACGAGCCGGGTTACGCAAGAAAAGCGGCTTGTTACTTGGCGTTACAGGAAGAGGCAGGCTTATTGCAGATGGTTACCAGCACGTACTTCTGTTTGCACCAACCGGCTCCGGTAAAGGTGTGGGGTTTGTTATTCCCAACCTTCTGTTCTGGGAAGAAAGCGCTATCTGCCACGATATTAAACTTGAGAACTTTGAACTTACATCTGGCTATCGCCAGAAAATGGGCCAGAAGGTTTACCTTTGGAATGCCGCCAGCCCTAAGGGCCTTACCCATTGCTACAACCCGCTTGACTGGGTTGCAAAAGAAATGGGACAAATGGTGGATGATGTTCAAAAAATTGCAAACCTGTTACTGCCCGAGCAGGAATTCTGGAACAATGAAGCACGTTCATTGTTCGTAGGTGTTGCATTATATCTGTTATCTGTTCCTGAAAAAATAACATCTTTTGGTGAAGTTGTACGAACGCTGAAATCTGACGACGTTGTATATAACCTGGCTGTTGTGCTTGATACACTGGGCAAGCAGATACACCCTGTGGCCTACATGAATATTGCCGCCTTTCTGCAGAAGGCCGATAAAGAACGCTCCGGCGTTACTTCAACACTTAACTCGGGGCTGGAGTTATGGTCTAACCCACTTATTGATGCCGCAACTGCAAAATCTGACTGGGATTTTAATACATTCAAGAAACAGAAGGTAACTGTTTACGTAGGCTTAACGCCAGATAACATCGACAGGTTAAAACCGCTGATGCAGATATTCTATCAGCAGGCAGCGCAAATTCTTACCAAACACATGCCACGAAAAGATGAGCCAGTGGGTGTGCTGATGATGATGGATGAGTTCCCTACCCTAGGCGAAATGATATTATTCAAGCAGGGTATCGCTTACTTCCGCGGTTACCGTGTACGCCTGTTCCTGATAATTCAAGATATAGAACAGTTGAAAGATATTTACGAAGAAGCAGGCATGAACTCTTTCATGGCCAACGCAACTTATCGTATAACATTTGCCGCGAACACATATTCTACCGCTGAAATGATATCGCAGATAATCGGCAATAAAACCGTTAAACAGATATCGCGTAACGCACCGGTATTCCTTGATTTGAACCCAGCAAGCCGTTCTAAACACTTATCTGAAACGCAACGCGCGCTACTGCTGCCACAGGAAGTTATAAGCCTTCCGCGTGACCAGCAGATAATTCTGGTGGAATCGCAGCCGCCAATTAAAACCAGGAAGATAATCTATTACAAAGATTCCTTCTTTACTAAAAGGCTACTGCCACCTTCTGATGTACCACAACAAACCCCTTACGACCCTAAAACCGTAGGCAAGAAGAAGGAAGAGGCAAAGAAAGACGAAAAGCCAAAAGATAAACCCGCCGAGAAGAAAAAAGATATTGATGACGATTTCGATGATGATGATTTATAGCTAATCCTTTATCTTTTCGCCTTCGTATACTCCCCAGATATCTTCCATTTTAATGAAGCCGTTAACTTTGGAAGCTTCCACCTCGCAGGTGTTTCCATCGCATTCTTCTATGGTTAGTATGGTACCTTTGTTCGCAACCGCCACTACTTTAGATTTCTGACCAAGCTTTTCAAAAATGCTTTTTTTATTGGTTTTTACTATTGCAGTTCTTCTACCAGAAAGCATTGCTTTGTGAACCCAGCCTTCCGCCTGCTCGATATCACGCACTTTGCGCCAATCTTCGTACTCGGCAATTACCTCTACCGGCATATTCTCCTTCACCATTACCCATTTTATAGGGTAGCGTACACCCGGGCCTGTGCGAACATTTACTTCGTTTGAACGGGTTGAAACAAAACGTGGTAATGGAAGTTTTTCTTCGCCCTCACCGGCGTAAGTATCAATTGGCATTAAAGCCAAAAATAAAACCAATAACAGTTTGTGCATTTTATTCTAACCCCGAATCTATCTTTTTCTGAAGTTGTTCCTTGGTTATCTCAGGGGTAAGATCCTGGTCTTTATCGAAAGCATCTAATGCCTTCTTCCACTGGAATTTTGCCTCCCTTTTTCTGCCGGCCTTCCAGTACACATCACCTAAATGGTCGTTGATAACGGTACTGTACGACATTCCGTTAGAAGCCTGCTCTAGGAAAGGAATGGCTTCTTTGTAATAACCAAGTTTAAATAATGCCCAGCCATAACTATCAAGAATGTGTGGCGCACCGCCGCTGCGTATAACTGCCGCCTCTAGCATTGCACGCGCCTGCTTGATATTTTTATTTCTTATTATCCAGCTATAGGCAAGATAGTTCAGCGATTCAGGATTTTCAGGGTAAAGCTGAACCGATCTTTTCAGATATTCTTCCGCCTTGTCCCAGTTATCTTTTTTCTCGTAAGCAACACCAAGATTAAAGAAAATGTTCCAGTCTTCCTTAGCGGGCTTTTCTATTTTAGAGATAGCTTCTTCAAAATATTTTATAGCTTCGTCATATTTATTCTCTGACATTTTAATGGTGCCCATACCAAAAATAGCTTTGTATTCGTAGCCGCTTATTCCTTTCAGCCTTTCCAGAGTTTGTATTGCTTTGGCATCATCTTCCATGCCATGATTAAGCAGGGCTATACTTAGCAGAGTTTCACCATAATTCTCAGACGATTCAGGTATCTCGTTATATATGGCAAGAGCCTCTTTCAGCTTGCCCATGCTTTCAAAAGCCACCGCCAGAATTTTTTTCAGTTTGTAGGAATCAGGGTTAAGAAAACGCGCAAGCCTTAGATACACAACAGATTCTTCCAGGTTACCACTTTGAAGTGAGTATTTTCCTATTTCGAAGAATACATCGCTTAAAAGCCTTTCGCCTCTTTCGTGCGGAGAATAGTTCTTACCTTCAATCAGCACTTTTTTGTTATTCGCAATATCGTTTATAAGCGCACGATTGTAAGAGAATATCGAACTCATGTAATCTGAGGTAATGTTATCTATGACCCTGAAGGCATCAGTGTATCTTTCATCAACAACGTACGACCACACCAAAACCATAGGTATCATTACACCATCTATGTGCGTTTTGTTTGGTATTTTGGGGTCGGCAACTGGTTCAAGAAGTGGCGCTATAGCCTTAACATCTTTGTTTTTGAATTTATCCAGCGAAACCAAAAGATAAGATATAGGGTCCATATCTTTGGGAGCAGTAGCTTTCGATTTATCTATCTCTACCTGTCTTTTGGCGTGTTCTATGGCAAGATCGTACTGGCCATTGAAAATATACAGACCGTATAGTCTTTGTATTATCTCATTATTCTCAGCATCTTTTGAAAGTGCTTTTTCAAAGTATTTTATTGCGCCCTGTATATCACCACTTCTCTGCGCAACATTTGCAGAAAGATAGTCGCTTGCTACAGTATCTTCCTCCTCGGCTGCCGGCATTAGTATGCTTGGTATGGGAAGTGACTGATGATATTTTCGTAACATCAACGTTCCGGCCAAAAGCAGAACCAAAAGAATTATAAGGTATACAAGTTTTCTCATGTTTTGATCTTCCTATAAGAATCGACAGCAAAGTGAATATATATCATATGAGTTAGAAAATAAACTAAAGATACATATGAAAATAAACCACCACCAAATATATTTGAGATCATTTCCAGCAATGCCACCGGAGTAGCAGCAAAAGCGGCAACCCTGAAGCATTGTTTAAAATCGAAACTGGTTCTTTTACAGACCACTGAAAAGAATATACCCACAATAAAACTATATATAATGGCGGAGAAAACATATCTTAGAAAGAACCATAACGAAGCCAAGATAACTATGAGTATAAAGGGGGTTTTCAGCACCTGTTTTATATCTGAAAACATTTTGATAAGATTGAACTTATTACCTGAAGCAGTAGATTCTGTATATTGATTGAATGCATTTTCTATATCTGATGCCATTAATATGGCAACTCCTGATTCGTTGGGTAATTTAAACCTTATACCCTCTTCGTTCACCACCAGCACGCCGTCATAATTATCAAGGTCATCAATTTTGTTCTCGGTATCAAAAACCACCATCACAGCGCCAGATTTTGAAACAACAGAAAGGTTCGATTTCGCAGATGTTTTTATTTTTCCATTCTCGACAGAGATTTCAGGAAGTTGCTTAAATACATAATCTACGTTATCATCGATACTTATTCCTTCAGCCGAAAATATATTGGAGAATATATATTTAACTTCCATGGCAATAGGGGTTGCCACTATAATAGATAACAGCAGCAGGTACCTTACACCAAATATCTGGCGATTATGAATAAGATCAGCATAGAACTTTCTTGAGAATAAAGATAAATAAAGCGCACTAATGTAGAATTTCAATTCCTTCATGCTAGCATCTTTCTGGCTTTTTCAAGATCTTCCTGAGTATCTACACCCAGCGGCACAGTCTCAGTTTTCACCACGCCTATTTTCATACCGTTATCAAGGGCGCGTAACTGCTCAAGTTTTTCGCGCTTCTCATTCTCGCTCTGCGGAAGTTTTACAAATCTTTCCAGCGCATCTCGGGTATATACATACAGGCCTATATGGTGGTAAGCCGGCCCGTTACCAACATGGTTAGCCCGGGTAAAATTAATACCATCACCCGAATTGGCATCATGCCAGTTAACAATGGCCTTCACCACGTTAGGGTTGGTTTTCTCAGATTCGTGCTTTATTTCGGCAACCGCAGTGGTTATATCATATTTGCCGGTTTTTATCAGTGCTATAGTATCATCTATCACCTTCGGTTCAATTGTAGGAAGATCTCCCTGAAGATTAACTATTATATCAACCTTCTGATCTTTAAGTATTTTTTGAAGCGCCTGGTTAATTCTATCCGTGCCGGAGGGTAGTGCCGGATCAGTTAAAACCGCTTTGCCACCGTGCTTTTCTACCGCCTCAACTATCTCTTTCTCGGCCGCGGCCACTACTACATCAGAAATGCCAGCTTCAAAGGCCCTTTTTATCACCTGAACTATCATTGGAAGGCCGCAAATATCAGCTAAAGGCTTGTTCGGAAGCCTAGTTGAACCAAGCCTGGCAGGTATAAGTGTTACTATTTTCATAAAAATAAGAAGTTTTTTGGTTGCAAAATAAGTTGCGGTTATGTATAAGGCCATTTCACTAAATAAATCAAGAATTTTAAGGTAATAAAATGAAAGAAGGAATACACCCAGATTATCACGAGATCACTGTAAAAAGAACAGATGGCTCTGAGTTCAAAACATGCTCTACATGGGGCAAAGCTGGCGCTACTCTACAGCTTGATATTGATACACTTACCCATAACGCATGGGTTGGTGGTAAAACCAAAGTTAACGAACGCGCTGGTAATATCGCGAAATTCAATCAGAGATTCGGTGGCCTTAATATCGCCGGCATGTCTGATAAGATTGGTAAGGTTGATGCTGCTACAGCTTCAAACCTTGGCAATAAAAAAGGCGGCGCTAAAAAAGACGCTAAGGCCGCTGCTGAAAAAGCTGCAGCTGAAGCCGGTAAAGATGGCACTGCTGAAGATAAAAAATAAATCTTCCCGTAAGTTTATAATGTTATTAGAATCCCGGCCTGAGTGTCGGGATTTTTATTTTTAAGCTATGAAAAAAGTTATTATTTATACAGATGGTGCATGTTCAGGTAACCCAGGAGCCGGTGGCTGGGGCGCAATTCTTATGCATGGCAAACACCAGAAGAAAATAAATGGCGGCGAAGAAAATACCACCAATAACAGAATGGAATTAAAGGCAGCGATAGAGGCCCTGAAAGCGCTTAAAGATACCTGTGAGGTTGATCTATATACAGATAGCAAGTACGTAAAAGATGGCATTACGGTGTGGATCAATAGCTGGCTGACCAACGGCTGGAGGAACGCTAATAAGAAGGAAGTAAAGAACGCCGACCTGTGGCAAGAACTAGTTGCCGAGACCGCGAAACACATGGTTAACTGGCACTGGGTAAAAGGCCATGATGGAAACGAATTCAACGAGATTGCAGATGAGCTTGCACGAGAGGGCATTACCAGTCTTACTAAATAATTCTTGCTAATTCTTAATAACTTAATATAAGCATTCCAAAATAACTATTTAGAGGAATATATGGCTATAGAAAGAACACTTTCGATGATAAAACCAGATGGAACTAAAAGAAACCTGACCGGTAAAATAATTGATAGATTTGAAACTAATGGTTTAAGAATTGTTGCTTCCAAGCGCATATTTCTAAGCAGAAGAGAAGCCAGATTATTCTACGGCATGCACAAAGATAAACCTTTCTTCGATGAGCTGGTGGAATTTATGGTTAGTGAGCCTATTGTTGTTCAGGTTCTTGAAGGCGAGAACGCAATAGCAAAAAACCGCGAAGTTATGGGCGCTACTGATCCGGAAAAGGCAGCTGCAGGAACTATCCGTAAAGATTTTGCGCTTAGCATCGGCGAAAATTCTGTTCACGGTTCTGATTCTAAAGAAAGCGCTAAACGCGAGATCAGTTTCTTCTTCAGTGATTGTGAGTTAGTTGGGTAAGGTACCGATGCTTTTAGAAACTAAAGATGAAATAAGAAATATCTTTAGGCAGAAAAGGGCGGAACTTTCAGACAAAGATCGCAAGCTAAAAAACCGCGATATAGTTAAAAATTTCTACGCAAATATAAGTTTAAAACCAAAATCGGTAATTGCCGGTTATATTGCCATGCCTTCAGAGGTTGATATTTCCCTGCTGCTGGAAATGTACGAAGAAGCCGGCCACACTATTTGCCTTCCCTGCGTTGAACGCGAAAACGAACCGCTAGTTTTCAGAAAATATAAACGTGGAGCTCCGCTTTTACTGAACAAGAAATTCGGCACTAAAGAACCGCCCGATAACTTTGAAGAAGTTACACCTAACATAATAATTACCCCTTTAGTTGCGTTCGATGCGGCAGGTACAAGGCTTGGCCAAGGAGGCGGGTTTTATGACAGAACTTTCAATAACCTTACCGGTTTTCACGATTTTATAGCCGTTGGAGTGGCCTATGCCTGCCAGCAAACCCCTTATTTGAAGCCATATCCACACGATTTCAAGCTGGATGCAATTGCAACCGAGAAAAAGGTTTTCGTTTTCTAAAAAATAGGTTATAATCCATGCACATATCGGGGGGTTTGATTCCCTTGCGTATTGTATATTATTATTAAATGGCCAGAGCAGTTTCTGGTTTGAGATTTATTTTGAGGTGGAAAATGTCTGCAATATCAAGACTTACACAAAGATTAAAAAACGAAGTCCCTTACCCTGAGGTTACCAGAAAAACTATCTTAGCCGCCTATGAGTTATTATTCAGAGTTTATAATATGGACAGGAGTAATACTGAAGGCAAAAGCCTTACAATGAATACGCCTGAATATGTGAAAGAACGTTATGATCAAGAAGCGGCAGGTACAAATATACATTGGCTCAGAACTGACCAGGTTGATATCAGATCTTATAAAGCAAGAGGTGCCGCAACCGTAGTATTAGACACATTCCAAAGGGCATTCAGTCATAACAGTGATGTTAAAGAGGGAAGAAAAGAAGGTGAGGCTATAACCAAGATTAGAATTGTTGCCGATAGTGAAGGTAATCACGCACAGGGTGTTGCTAAGGCAATTGCCATAATGAATAGATACATGAAAAAGAAAGCATGGCGTGCAATTTTCGGCAATGAAGTAAAAGAACTTTTTGCTGATATTGTTATGTCTGGCAATGCCGATACAACAAAAGTAGAAAATACCAGAGCCATCGGTGGCGAGCATGTTGCTGTACATAGAGCAGATGGTAAAGCTTATGATGTTGCGCGGTTAGACGCAGAAAGAAGAACAGATGAGCTGCAGCAAACAGGTGGAAACAGCATGTTGGTTGTATATAACCCACCTTTTAATAGCCCTCAAACTGCAAAAGGCGCAGGTACACTTGGAGTAGATATTGAAAAGTTATTAGGTAAAGGAAATGAACCAGACATGATTGTTTGCGGTATTGGTGGGGGTGGTTTAGCAACAGGACTTACGAGATTCTTTGAAGGAACAAAAACCAAGGTTGTACCAGTTGCTACTTCATTCCACCCTGCAACTATCGTTGGTATGATAAATGGAGGTGAAGAAATAAGCTTAAGAAACACTGACAGAGAGTTAAGTCCTATACACGTTGGTGGTGCAACTATTATTAAAGGTGGTGCTGTTACTTTAAAAATGTTGAAGCATGCTGATACAAGAATTGAATCGGCACACCCAGAACAGCTTGCATGGCTTATGAATGAATACATAGTTAAAGAGCTAGGTTATTCCGATTTTTATGCGTATAGAGATGCAAGATTATCAGGTGAAGAAAAAAGGAAAACTCCTGAATTAGCAGGGCTACAGAGTGTTGCTTACCTAAGAAACAATCCTGAAGTATTAAAAGGCAAAAAGAATGTCGTTACCATTATAACGGGCGGCAATATAAGCCTTGAAGGTTCTGAGATAGATATAAGAGAAGCCCTTGAAACCAAGGGTCACAAGGAATATCCAAGACATCTTCACACATGTTATTATGACCCTAAAGATCTGGTGGGATCGTTAAAAAGTGTTGTAGGAATAGTGGATGACAGGAAAGAGCTTGATGATCTTGCAAAAAACTGGGAATTCAAAGTTCAGGGGGATGTTAAGAAGTTTGTTCACAAAGAAACTGAAAAAGAAAAAGTAATGTTAACTAATGAACTGGAAAACACTCTTTATATACTTACGGCTAAAACCATAGAAAGGATAGGTAACGAGGTTCGTTTAAGAAGAGATCAGGATACATTAAAAAATGAACTTAGCGGCTTGATAAATGATTGGGCTGATGCCGGAAGGTTCAATGATGTTGAAAAAGCGGTATTGCTTGACAGGCTAAAACCTGGTGTACGTCGCTCTTCTACAACAGGCAGCTAAGCCCCATACGGATCTTTAATCCTGAATTCTTTCTTCAGTATCTCTACTTCTATGGCTTCCATTGTTTCGGCCTGTTTTTTCTTTTCGTGGTCGTAGCCCAGTAAATGTAAAGTTGAATGTATAATTAAATGAACGATATGGTCGTTCAGCTTTTTGCCTTGTTCTGCCGCCTCTTCCGCGCATTTTTCATATGAAAGAACAATTTCACCAAGTACATTGGTGAATGAATTTTTTTCCATCAGCTCGCCCTTGCGGTATTTAATATAAGGGAATGAAAGCACGTTGGTTGCGTAATCTTTTTTGCGATAGGTGCGGTTAAGGCTTTGTATGGTGTGATCATCAGTTATCACCACCGAAATTTCCTTTTTGGCAAGTTCCTTCACCAGCTTTTGCTGCTTTACAGTTGCTTCTACCGCTTCTGTTATAAGCTTATTGAGCGTTTGGCGATTCTTCGATGACAACGGCTGGAGCTGAGTATCCTTCCTGCCCCGCTGGCTCGCTTTCGTAGGTTGAAGAGCCTGATACTGTTCCAACCTGCCCTTCCCCAACTGGTAATGAACTTCTATTTCCATTGCTTACACTTCTTGATGATTCCGCTGCACTTTTAAT
>CAZLZP010000005.1:3876-47451 GCA_964564045.1 uncultured Rickettsiales bacterium | reverse complement strand
GATTATGATGCTCCGTTCATGGAGCTTGCCGTTCCATTCCCGATAGACCTGATAACCAGAGACTGCCAGCTTGATCCGGCAACCGGCCTGTGTGAAAATAATACAAGCGATCCTAATCATGAAAGGTTTACAGATAATCAGTTGATGTTCACTAACCTGCTTGGCGAAGTGAATCAGCGTGAAGGTACTTACGAGATAGATTATTATAATAGAGCATCTTCAACAACCAATAATGATGGATATACAGGTTCCAAAACTGATGAATATGAGGCTAAGGCTTATTATGGCGATGGTTTCAGAACGTCATTGCTTCTGAAACATGATACTACAAAAATCCAGCCTTCGATGGGTACCTTAGGCCAGTACACAGATTCATTTGCGTATACAAATCTTTACACAAAATACCTGAAAGGACTGTACAGCACAGCTAAGTCATACAAACACAGGGATAAGGCAACGGCTCCTAACGCACCTAATGCAGAACTTCAGTTAGAAGATGATCCGGCATGGGCAAATGCTTCTAATCCCGAGGACCATATGAAAACGCCATATGAAAATGAGCAAGACAGGCAAATAAACCCTAGGGCTCAGGAGGCTATAGTTGGACCTCGTGGTTGCGATATTGGCGGCTGGTATGAAATGATGCTGTATCAGGCAAGATGTATCAGATGGTTCGGACTGAACTGTATATGTGATTACGATAAAACATTTGCTTCAGGCAATGATATAAATTTTGCCCTTCAAAGTGCTGGTATGACCTTCAGGGTTTCTCGCCCAAGCCTGCAGGGTGAAGGTATATACAGAATGTCAGCCCCTAGAAATAAGAGGAAGGATCTAATAATACAAATGGAGCCTGGTCAAAATAGGAATTCCGCAGGGCAGGTTCAGCCTGAAAACCAAAATCCTACTAACACGCTTGGATTCTTAACGAATTTATTAAAAGGGCCGGAAAAAGCAAATAACATATTAACACCGGGTATCCAAAGAGACTTTAAAGGCCGTCCATTCCTGGCAAGAAGCGCAGGTGGTAACATAGTGGCCGAAACCGATATGAAAATTCCATTCCCGCTTGCGTCAAGAGGAAATGTAAGTCCGGAATTCTCTTATCCTTCATCAGCTGCACATAAATTTAAAGGCTTAAGTAATGCCAGGGTAGGTGATCTGATATATTGGGACGAATCAATTTCTGCCAATATGAACGATAAGAGGGTTGATGCGGGTTATCCACGCCACATAGCAATTGTAACCAAGGTTGAAAGAGCGAAAGGCGATGCTTCAAACAGTAGTAGTAGTGGCAGTAGCGGTAGTAGCACCGGAAGCAATTCAAGCGGCTCAGTAATTAGTGCTAGCAGTGGTGGTAGTGGTAATAATAATAGCGCAACAGTTAATTACCCTTTAAATATAAAAGTTGCGGAAATGAACTGGGGCAAAAACCCTGATTCATGCGGTAACACAGATATGTGGGGTAAAAAATCAGAACGAACTATCTGGAACCCGACCGCAAAACCTCAGCTTGATAGTGTATTGAATCTCGGTCAGATTACCTCTCAAACAATAGTGATAAACAGTATCCCTCGTCCTGGTCTTGCAGGTAAAATGGCTAAAGATATCTATGCTTCATGCCAGAATGCAGACTGGGCGGTTTGTGTTGAAAAATTCTGGGGTCAGGTAAGCGTTTACCGTCCATATCAACTTACCATAAATACAGAGCAAGATCCTGAGGATAATGAATATTATTATACTGGCTACACAGCTACCGCAGATACTGCTTACGAAAGACCTTTCTGTTCAAAACTTGGTTCAGGATTCCCGCAGTTATTAACGCCGGTGAAACTATTACAGATAGCAGATGACGAAGGTGTGCTTGATGATATGGGATTAACATTGCCGCCGTTGAACACTATCAGCAATGCATCTACAACAAAACTTTTAAGAGATATCCGAGCCTTTATAGCTGAAAAGATAGCAAGGGAAGGTGTTTCTAATTCTGCTTACAATATCAACAAAGTACTTTATGAATCAGGCAAGTGGAAACTATTTGCTGATGATCATGGTACCTACGCCTATGATGATGTTCAGAAGTTCCTGACAAACTCATTAATGGGAGGTCTAGATACATGCGATCCTCCGGTTGAAATGCGAGATAATTTCAACTCGGTACTGGCAGATACCTTAGAAGCATTAGCTATAAAAACCAAATCGAGGTTGGGAACTTATGATCCTACTGGCGGTGTGAATGTTAATAGCAGTAGTAGTGGTGCCAGCGGTAGTAGCGGTAGCAGTTCAGGTGGCCCGTGCTACGTGCCTGGGGCGTGCTATGATTGTAATGGAGTAGCGCACCCATGTGCTGGCGGTAGTAGTAGTGGCCCATAAAAAAGCAGTGAATTTATGAACAGATTTGTAATTATATCTTTGATAATTTTTGAGTTGCTCAGCATCGCCAGTGTTAGCGCGCAGAATTTCTCTGCAAAAGTAACCGGGCCTGCTCCTACTGAGTCAAAGCATAAAATAAATTCAAAACCTGATTCAACCGGTGGCCTGCAGATACCTGGTGGTATATACTCATCGCCTGACCTTAGCGGTGTAGGGATAGATAATTTACCTGCTGGTGCCAACGTTCTTATTCCTGTCAGTAAAAAAGACCTTGATCCTTATCGTGGGCCAGATGTTCTTAACCCTTGCGCATATTTTGCATCCAGCCTGGTTACCGTAGATGATTGCGTTTGCGAAAAAATAATGCAGCAGATATCATCATCTTCCGGTGGTGGTGGAAATGGAAGTGGTTCAACCTCAAGCTCATCGTCAAGTTCGTCATCAGGTTCTGGTTCAACTTCAAGCTCGTCATCTAGTTCGTCATCAGGTTCTGGTTCAACTTCAAGCTCGTCATCTAGTTCTTCGAGCGGTAGCAGCTCTGGTGGCCCTGGTGTGCAATGCCCACCATCACCTTTACCACCTACTAACTTACCGGCTAACCTTCCTTTCCCGGCTAATACTTCAAGCAGTAACTTTACCGAATGTACTTATGTGGGGCAAACATGCGCAGGTCATTGTGAAACAGACCCTACTAACGGCAACGCTCCTGCAGGTGAGTTATATCAGCCGGTATCAGTTTATAGAGTAATAGATGACCCGAACAGCACTATTCTTTTCAAATTCCTATCAGTTAGTTGTTCAGGCTATTCTGATGACGGCGCTGGCAACATGCTTCCGCAGGGTGGTTATGAAGTATGGAATGATAACTATAACGCTACTAACTTGATAAATAGTGATTGCGATCTGTAATTTATGAAAAGATTATTTTTTACATTTTTTATATTATCCATGTTCTTTTCAGTACAGGCTTTGGCCGGGCCATGTGGTACAGCTACCAATACAGCAAGCTCTTCTGGCGGAAGTTCAGGCTCAACCTCATCTGGTTCCAGCTCTGGTGCCATAGATTGCAGCAGCTCTTCAGGAAGTGCGGCATGCCCTTCTGATATGTGGTGCGAAGATACCTCTCAGGAATGTTTGCCAACAGGCCCAACGTGTGATGGTCGTTGCCGTTTGGATGTTCAGAACCCGAGCGGGGGTTTTATGACAGATACGTGGTATCAGTATTCTCCGAATGGTGGTTATCAATACCTAAAATGTGATTATACATACAGTTCAAACACTGGTTTGTTTACAGAAAGTTCTGATTATGTAATTGTAAATGAATTACCTTGCGATTGTACCGGTGCAGACCAGCTATGCGGCTGTACACTTACTAATCCTCCTTCGTGTGAAAGCACCACGTTTGACCCATCAGCCAGCAGCTCATCTTCATCTGGCTCGGGCAGCAGCACATCATCATCATCGTCATCAAGTTCAGGCGGTAGTGGCAGCTTCGAATGCCCTCCTGATTCTGGGGTAGGTGTACCTGCTGGAAGTGCCTGTACTCCTGTTGGTAGTAACCACTGCCCTGGTGTTCAGCCACATGGGGTATGCGCTGGTTGCCCGCACCCATCTACTGTTGGAAGCGACCTTGTAACACAGGTAAATAGCTATGCCCCAACCACTGTTTATGATATAAGCCCAGCTGGTGAAACCTGCACAAAATTCAGATATGCCAGATGTAATATTCTGGCCCCAAGTTTTTCATGGAGTGATGTTGATAGCCCAGCAGCCAACCCTAAAATTGGTGATCCTCTTCTTTCTGGAGATTCCGCTCCTATACAAAACAACAGTAATGACGATAACGTTAATCCCTTTAACTGCTTATGCTACCATGATGCAAGTTCGCCGTTCTGTAACTAATAACTTATAATTAATTGTTTTATGAAAATATTTATTTTTTTATTACAGATTTTTTTCCTTGTTGTGCCAGAACAGGCTGGTGCGCAAGATGCTGAAAAAAGGAATTGTACCCAGCAAATGGAAGAATTTTATAATTATCGCGGCAATGCAACAGACGAGATGAAAATTAATTTGCAGGTATGTAAGGGCTATTGCAGCAAAATAAGTAACCTGCCTGATGCGCGCGAGTTCTGCGGCATAGAAGATTGTAAATATCTTGCGGCGGAACAAGGTGAACCAAGCAGCTGGTGTTGTGATGTTGCAAACTACTGGCAGGGTAAACTTGGTACAAAAGAAAATCCGCTGGAATCTATAATGAGTACATGCCACGACAAAAAACTTCGTAAACCAAGCTTTATAGATTGTGCCAATAAGATAAGAGCCGGCATTACACCGGCAGATGGATGCTGTGAAATAGTAAGAGATGTTAAAAAGTTTGATCCTATAATGGCGCGAGATCTTTCCGGGTTCTGCAAGAAAAGAAAAATTCCTATGAAAGACCCTGTTTTCCCTTAAAACTACAAAGCTTCTCTATCGTGCAATTATTACATTCCGGCTTTCTGGCCTTGCAGGTATATCTGCCGTGAAGTATCAGCCAGTGGTGTGCATGTAGTTTATATTCATTCGGTACCACCTTCATCAGTTTAGCTGCGGTTTCGTCAGCGGTTTTTGTTTTAACCAGACCAATTCGGTTACTAACGCGTAAAACATGCGTATCTACCGCTATCACCGGCTTGTGGTAAAAGCAGTTAAGGAAAACATTTGCGGTTTTTGTACCTACGCCCGGAAGCGGTATCAGCTTTTCAAATACATCTGGAACTTTGCTATTATGTCCATCAATAAGTTTTTGCGAAAGCAGAATAACATTCTTCGCCTTACTGTTAAAAAGCCCGATGGTTTTTATGTATGTTTTAAGTTTTTCTTCACCAAGCTTCACCATTTTTTGTGGAGTGCTGGCTACTTTGAATAATTCTTTAGTTGCCTTATTAACCGCTATATCTGTGGTTTGCGCTGAAAGCACTATCGCCACCAGCAAAGTATAATCGCTGGTAAAATTCAGTTCAGTTTTAGGTTCTGGATTTTGCTTCTGAAAAGTTTCAAATATCTTAGATACTTTATCTTTATTCATGCAGCTTCTTTGCTTTTGCAGCTACGTTGTTCAACTTCACTTTTAATTTTTATGCCCAAGCTATTCAGCAATTCTATATCTTCGTTCTTTTCTGGGTTGGCGGTGGTCAGAAGTTTTTCGCCGTAGAATATTGAATTCGCGCCCGCTAAAAAGCACAGCGCCTGAGTTTCCTTGCTCATGTTCTCTCTGCCCGCAGAAAGCCTTACATAGCTTGCCGGCATCATAATACGTGCAACTGCAATTGTTTTAACAAAATCTATCGCATCAACTTCGCCTTCCTTAATAAGCGGCGTGCCTTCAACCTTAACCAGCATGTTAACCGGTACAGATTCCGGGTGTTCCTTCATATTAGCCAGCGTAACAAGCATTCCGGCCCTGTCTTTCACCTGTTCGCCCATGCCAACAATACCGCCGCAGCAAACCTTCATGCCGCTTTTGCGAACATTCTCCAGAGTATCAAGCCTGTCCTGAAATGTTCTGGTAGTGATAACTTCCTTATAGAATTCTTCCGAGGTATCGATGTTATGATTATAATAATCTAACCCTGCATCGCTTAATGTATTTGCCTGTTTTTCGCTCAGCATGCCAAGGGTCATGCAGGTTTCTAAACCCATTCCTTTTACTTCACTTATAATTTCAGCCAGTACTGGTATGTGCCTGTCTTTCGGGCTGCGCCATGCAGCACCCATACAAAAACGGGTGGCACCCATTTCTTTTGCCTTGGTTGCCTCAGCAACTATTTTATCTTTATCCAGAAGTTTTTCTGCTTTCAAACCGGTTTCATAATGCGAGCTTTGCGGACAATATTTGCAATCTTCCTCGCAGCCGCCGGTTTTAATACTAAGTAATGTAGATGCCTGCACTTCGTTGGCGTTAAAATATTTTCTAGTGGCGGTTTGAGCCTTAAAAATAAGGTCATTCAGAGGTTCGTTAAATAATTCAAGAACTTCTTCCAGTTTCCAGTTATGTTTTATTTCAGGTGTAAAATTCAATTTTGCCTCTATAATTATGCTCAGTCTTTATAGCATTAAATATATTGAAATCAAATGAGCAGTTTGAATATAAAATTACAGGAAAAAATTGCCAAATTACAGGCAGATAACCTGTTCCGTTCGCCTGTTACCACGGAACATATAGATGATTCCTACGTTGTGCGAAACGGCAAAAAGCTGCTTTCGTTCAGTTGTAACGATTACTTCGGCCTTTCTCAGGATAAGCGCGTTATAAAAGCGGCGCGTAAAGCTGCATATAAATATGGTGCGGGTGCAGGCGCATCTCGCCTGGTTACCGGCAACAACCCGCTATACGAAAAACTGGAAAGCAAACTTGCGGAAGTTTGCGGAACTGAAGCCGCCGCTGTTTATGGTTCGGGCTATATGGCCAATGTTGGAGCTATAGCAGCACTTGTTGGCCCGGGAGATTTCATCATCGCTGATAAACTTTCGCATTCGTGCATTATTGAAGGTTCGCAGCTTTCATATGCTGAATTCCGCAGGTTCGAGCATAATAATCTGGAATCTTTAGAGTCTCTGCTTTCAAAGCACAGAAATAATTACAAGAATTGTTTAGTTATAACAGAATCTGTTTTCTCGATGGACGGCGATAGCCCCGACCTTATTAAAATGCAGGAAATCTGCGAAAAATACAATGCCTGGCTGATGGTAGATTACGCCCACGACCTGAAACACCTAACTGAAAACCGAAAACTGAAAACTGAAAACCTTATTACAATGGGAACTCTTTCAAAGGCGCTGGGTTCATACGGCGGTTACATAGCTGGAAGCAAAATACTGATAGATTATCTTAAAACTTCATCGAAAAGCTTTATATTTACAACCGGCCTGCCACCTGCTGTTTTAGGGGCTGCGCTTAAATCTCTGGAAATTATTCGGGAAGAAAAATGGCGTGCAGAAAAAGCACTAGATAATGCAAAATATTTCCGTGAGGTGGTAGAAAAAAATCTGGATGAAATAGAAACAACCAACTCAACCTCACAAATAGTGCCGCTTATAATTGGTGGTGCAGAAGATACTATAAAAATATCGGAATATCTTGCGAGTAACGGATATTTGGTGCATGCCATAAGGCCGCCGACTGTTCCGGTTAACACAAGCCGCCTGCGTTTTTCATTTTCATCAGCCCACGAGAAGAATGATATTGATAAGTTGGCAAAATTACTGATTAAATACTTTTAATGAACGGTTTAAAACTTAAAATCTCTGAGAATTTTTCCAAGGCGGCAGCCAGCTACCATGATTCTGCCTTGCTGCAGAAAGATATCGCCACCCATCTGGTTAAGCTTGCGAAGCCATATGTTCCAGGCAATGCAAGAGTGCTGGATCTTGGCAGTGGCACCGGGTTCATTGCAGATATTCTGGGGCAAAAAATAATCCAGACAGATATTGCAATGGGTATGTGCAGAAAGTCGCACAAAATATCACCAACTATCTGCGCAGATATGGAAACACTGCCATTTAAGAACAATTCGTTCGATGCTGTTCTTTCATCAAGTTCAGTGCAATGGGCTAATATACAACTTGCCTTGAAAGAGGCTTGCAGAGTGCTTGATAAGAACGGCTGTTTTATATTCTCAACTTTTGGCTACTATACTTTGGCTGATATACGTTCCACTTTCAAACTTGCTAATGTAGAAAACAAGATACACGAATTTCTCAGCCGCGCAGAGATGGAAAATATAATTTCTGAATCTGGAATGAAGATAGAATCGTTCGATACTGAACATTTAAGTGGTGAGTTCAATTCTATTTCAGATCTTCTGTGGTCTATTAAGGAAATAGGCGCTGGCACAGGCTCTAAGTCTGAACAGCCGCTTACCAAAGAAAAACTTATATTGCTGGAACACATATACCGCCGTAATTTCAATAATGAAAAGATTGTTGCCAACTGGGAAGTATTTTATTTTACATGCAAAAAATCTACGTAACATCTTCAGGCACTGGTATTGGTAAAACCCTTGTAACCTGCGCGCTTGCAAAGGTGTTAAAAAGGCAGAAGAAAAAGACTTATGCCATGAAGCCGATAATTTCCGGCTTTAGTCTTAACGTTGTTCCTAATGATGTATTCAATATATGTGAAGCTTTAGATCTTAACTATATTACAGAAAAAAATTCAGTTAATTTTGTTGCGTTCAAATGCGCAATGTCACCCGACATGGCTGCACGTGTGGGCAAGGAAAAGGAAGTGAACTTTAAACAGCTTCTGGAATTCTGTGATAAGGCCCCTAAAAGAACCGAATATAATATTATTGAAACTGTTGGCGGGTTAATGGTTCCGGTCAATTCCAAAAAGCTTACTATCGACTGGGTTAAGAATTCTGCCGATAAGGTGGTGCTGGTAGTGGGCAGCTATTTGGGCTCTCTAAGCCACAGCCTGGCATCTTACAAACTATTACAAGATGCCGGTAAAAAGCCCTGTATGGTAGTTGTAACGCAGAGTTTAAGCCGCTCTGATGCTTTATATATACCCTTAAAAGAAACCATAAAATCACTGGAAAATTTTATATCCAGCCCTATACTGGCGGTGGAAAAATTGAGTGGCGACGATAAACAGAAAATAGATAAGCTATCCAGAAGATTCGATGCAAAAATTCTTAAAAACATTGGCTGAAAAAGCCGGTAAGCAACCAGATCCTAATGAAACAAGGTATGCCGGGCTTAATATAAGGCTGCTGGCGAACCTTATCGATATGCTTATTTTAATGTTAATAAGCGCACCTTTTATGTTGTTTAAACCTTCGCAGGTTGAGCTTCCCGCTGATACTCCGCCGCAGATAGTAGAAACAATGCAAATGCATTCAGCCGGCCAGATAACCGACCAGCAGTTCACTCAAACTGTAATAGATTCAGGTTATATACAGCAATCGGTTTTACCAAAAATACTATTCTATTCATCTGTTAATCTTTTAGTTATTGGTATTTTGTTCATATTATGCTGGCGCAAGTGGAATGCAAGTCCGGGCAAAATTCTGTTTGGCTTAAAAATAGTTGATGAAAAAACTCTGGCGCCGCCTAGCATAGGGCAATACATAGTCCGTTTTCTTGGTTACATAATTTCAATGATGCCGTTATTTTTTGGCTTCCTGATGATAGCTCTCAATAAAAAGAAGAAAGGATTGCACGACATAATGGCCGGAACGGTTGTTATATACAGCAGGCCTTTTGATATTGGGTGGGAAGAGAAGAAAAAGAAATGGCGCATTTATTCTATGGTCATTTTATTAATAATCGGTGCAATATATTTTGGTAATAAATTATGATCCCTCGTTATTCGCGTGAAGAAATGTCTTCAATATGGGCCCCTAGCAATCGCCTGAAGATATGGCGTGACATTGAAGTGCATGCTTGTGCGGCCATGGCCAATATAGGCATGATACCAAAGGCGGCGGCCAGCAACATAGCAAAAAAAGCGCCCACAAAATTCACTGATAAAGATATTAAAATAATTGATGATATCGAAAAAGTTACCAAGCACGATGTTATTGCATTCCTTACTCACCTTAGCAGTTTTATCGGTGCTGATTCCCGCTTTGTACACCAGGGCATGACAAGTAGCGATGTGCTTGATACCGCACTTTCAGTGCAGCTTACACAGGCAACAGATATATTACTGAAAGATATAAATGCAGTTCTGGCGGCGCTGAAAAAACGTGCATTGGAACATAAAAACACTGTATGCATGGGCCGCAGCCACGGTATACACGCCGAACCAACCACAATGGGTTTAAAATTCGCCCGCTTCTATGAAGAGTTCAAACGTAACAAAGAACGTTTACTTGTTGCGCGTAAGGAAATAGCTACTTGTGCAATTTCTGGTGCAGTTGGTACATTCGCCAATATCGACCCCAAAGTGGAAGAATATGTTGCGAAGAAACTTGGCCTGAAGGCTGAGCCTGTTTCAACGCAGGTTATCCCGCGTGACAGGCACGCCGCATATTTTGCAACGCTTGGTGTTATAGCATCATCCATTGAAAATGTTGCAACTGAAATTCGCCACATGCAACGCACCGAAGTTCTGGAAGTGGAAGAATTTTTCTCGCCCGGCCAGAAAGGCTCAAGCGCTATGCCGCACAAACGTAACCCGGTTCTTTCTGAAAATTTAACCGGCCTTGCGCGGATAGTTCGTTCAAGCGTAACACCTGCGCTTGAGAACGTAGCCCTATGGCATGAACGTGATATATCGCATAGCTCGGTAGAGCGTATGATAGCGCCAGATGCTACGGTTACGCTAGATTTTGCGCTTGTACGTTTAGAAAGTTTGATCTCTAAACTTGTGGTTTATCCTGAAAATATCGAGAAGAATCTTAACAAGCTTGGTGGCCTGGTATTTTCTCAACGTGTGCTGCTTGCGCTTACACAAAAAGGTGTTAGCCGCGAAAATGCATATTTATATGTTCAGCGTAATGCCATGAAAGTGTGGGAAAAGGGCGCTAACTTCAAAACCGAGCTGGCTAAAGATAAAGATGTTTCCAAAAAACTTTCCAGGTCGGAACTAGATAAGATATTCGATATGAAGTACCATACTAAGAACGTTGATTATATTTTTAAACGCGTATTCGGGAAAAAATAATGAGTAAGCAAGTATCATTCTACCATCTTTCAAAAACCAATCTGGAAGAGGCGTTGCCAAAGCTTCTGGAAAAAGTGCTGGAAATAGATGGCAAGGCTATTGTTCTTTGTAATGATGCCGGCAAGGTAAAACTGGTTGATGGTTTACTATGGTCGGTCGGTGGAAAGCGTTTTATTCCGCATGCCACAGCCAACGATAACGATATTGAACACAATCCTATATTCGTAACATCTACGGAAGAAAATCCAATAAACGCTAACTTTCTGGTCAACCTTAAGTTCGATGATTCCGATTTCTATAGTAAATTCCAGCGCACGCTGCTTGTGTTCAGCGGGTCATCAGATTCTGAATTAAACCATGCCCGTGGCCTGTGGAAGAAGTTAAAAGGTGATTCTTCATTCGAACTGAAATACTATCAGCAGAATGATAAAGGTGCATGGGAAGAAAAAAAAGATTGAGGGAATAGTGGCTGATCCAATTAAAATAGCGAAGGCTACAATCGACAGGGAGATTGAAGGGCTTAAGGCTTTGGAAAAGGCGCTTGGCAAAAACTTCCGTGATGCAGTTAAACTTATAACGGCATGCAGTGGCAAGCTGATAGTTAGCGGCATGGGCAAATCTGGCCATATAGCAAATAAAATAGCGGCAACATTCGCATCTACCGGTACCACTGCTATATTTGTTCACCCGGCTGAAGCTAGCCACGGTGACCTGGGCATGATAACCAAAGATGATCTTGTTATACTTCTTTCAAACTCAGGCGAAACGGCGGAACTTAAAGATATAATATTTTACTGTAAGCGTTTTGGCATTCCAATTATTTCAATTGTCCGCCGTAAAACTTCTACACTGGTGGAATCATCAAACATAGCATTCATACTACCGGAAGTGCCGGAAGTATCTTCGGTTGCTGCACCAACAACTTCAACCACCATGATGCTGGCCTGGGGTGATGCCCTTGCAATGGCGGTTATGGATAGCAAAGGTTTTTCCAATGACGATTTCGGCATATTTCACCCTGGTGGCAAGCTGGGCAGCCAGTTCATTAAGGTTGAGCAGCTAATGGTAAAAGGCAAGGCCCTGCCTGTTATTAAAGAAACCGACAAAATGAAAGATGTTCTTAAAACCATGACAGAGAAAAAACTTGGCTCTGCCGTTGCAACAGACAAGGCGGGTAAACTTGTTGGCCTTATAACTGATGGTGATCTGCGTCGTCATATGGATCAGGTAATAGTAAGTAAAACCGCGAAAGATCTGCTTAATCGTAATCCTAAAACCATTAAGCCTTCAACGCTGGCTGTAGAAGCGCTTGGTATAATGAACCGAAGTTCCATTACCAGCCTGCTTGTTTGTGACAGCAACAAAAAACTATGTGGCATGATCCACATTCACCACTTGCTTTCCGCTGGCATAAAATAAACTTATGATCGATACTGCAAAAATAAAGAAAAAGCTTGATGTTAGATACGCCAGGTATTTAAAGCTTAAGCGTGCAGACAGAAACACCGATCCGGGCAAGCTAAGTCAGGCTGAAATTCACACTGAGCGTGTTCGCTCATTAAAAAGAACCATCTTAAGAATGGTAATACTTCTTATAATACTTCTTATTGTTTGGCCATTGGCCAACCGTGATTTTAGCGGAAGCAAGCTGAACTTTTCGAATGATAACGAAAAAAATAAAGTTGAAGCTAACGGCAAAAAAGCCGATGCAGAACTTCCGGTAATGTTAAAGCCGAATTTTTTCGGCAATGATGATAACGGCCAGCCATTCAATATAACCGCTGTTAGTGGTGTAAGCGTAAGTGAAGATAAGGTTGTGCTAACAGAAATAGCAGCGAACATGTTTCTTAAGGATAACAGCAAAATAGCGCTTAACTCATCTCATGGGGTTTACACTTCAAAGAACAAGCAGCTTATTCTTAATGGCGGTGTTGTTATAACCACCGATAAAGGATACAAGTTTGAAACCAGTTCAGCTCAGGTTGAAACAAAAACCAACATGGCAACGGGAAGTGAAGAGGTGAATATTACCGGAAGGCTTGGTTATATTGATGCAAAGGGCTTTACCATAACGAACTCAGGCGATGAGATAGTATTATTCGGGGGCGTTAATTTGAATACAAACGCCAGCAGAAAAGATCTAAATAAAGGTGTGGTTTATGAAAAAAAATCTGAAACTAATTAGTTTTATTTTATTAGCTGTGCCTTTCTGTGCCAGCGCCCAGCTTGATTTTGAACAGGTGATAAAACCTGATTCTGGCAAGCCTATAAATATTGTATCTGATAACATGATAATACGTAACGATGAAGACCTGGCTATATTTACCAAAAGCGTTGTTGTGAACCAGGGTGGCATGGAGCTTAAAACAGACCAGTTGAAAGTATATTCCGAGACAGACGAAAAAACAAAGAAGAACAGGTTCAAATTAATGGTGGCCGAAGGTAGCGTATATTTTACCTCTCAGGATAAAACGGTTCAGTCGAACAAGGCCACATATGATGTTATAAAAGGAATCCTGGTTCTTGAAGGTAACGTTCATATGAAAGATTCTGAAAGCTCGCTTGCGGGCAAAATATTCCGTTACGATGTTAAAACCGGACGTAGCGAAATTCGTAATACAGGAGCAGGAACGGGCGTTGCTGCTGCACCAGCATCTTCTTCCGGCGCCGGTTCCAGTGCTGTTTCTGAAGAAGGCGGAGGGCGTGTGCGTGCTGTTTTCGTTCCCGGTGAAGGTATAAAAACCATGACAACCCCGCTAGATTCATTAAATGCGGTGAAAAACCCTGATGGAAAAAAACCTGCTGAGAAAAAAGGCAATTAGTTATTACAACCGCACTTCTTATCTTTGTTCAGTTTAACTTTGCGGAAGTTCATTTTAAGTCCATCGAATACTAACAGGTTGCCACGCAGCTCGCTTTTAATTCCGGCCAGTAATTTTACAGCCTCTGCCGCCTGAATGGTTCCGGCAATTCCGGCAACGGGTGAAAATATGCCATTACTTTCACATGTGGGCATTGTGCCTGCTGGTGGAACTTCTGCATATAAACACCTGTAGCAGGGGCTGTTTGCCTCCATATCAAATACGGTAACCTGTCCTTCAAAGCGTAGAATTGCGGCGGTAACAAGTGGCTTTTTCAATTTTACGCAAACATCATTAACCAAAAACCTGGTCTCAAAATTATCTGAACCATCTAGAACCGCATCATATTTTTTTATTAATTCTTCAGCGTTCTTTTCAGTTAATCGCTCTTTGTATATTTCGGTTTTAATATCGGGGTTAAGGTCAGAAATACTATCAGCGGCGCTTTCGGCTTTCCATCTGCCTATATCAGAAGTTTCGTGGATCACCTGGCGTTGCAGGTTAGAAAGCTCCACCTTATCGCTATCTATAATTCCTATCCTTCCCACTCCACTGGCGGCAAGGTATAATAGGGCAGGAGAGCCCAAACCTCCGGCGCCAATTACCAGCGCCGAAGCGTTAAGTAGCCGCGTTTGACCTTCCTCGCCAAGTTCGGGAAGTATCAGATGCCTTGAATATCGTACCTTTTGCTGATGCTGCATTATCACAATGTTGTATGGTTTTTCTGAAAATAGCCATTTTAGGGCAAAAAGCTATTTAACAAATATTACAGGCTATAACTATCTGAAATAAATATATAAAAACACCATTTTGGCAGCGGGTGGGTAATATTTTGTAACATTATAAAGCATGCCAAGCGCTAATATATTCACTAAATATGCGAGGGAATCATGGAAAGGAATTTAGTGTTAAAACAAAAGCAAAAAACTCTGGAAACGAAAGTTTCGTGCATTGGTGTAGGGTTACATTCTGGTAGTCCTGTGCGCCTGGCGTTGAATCCTGCTCCGGTTGGTCACGGCATTACTTTCAAGCGCGTTGATATAAAAGATTTCGATAACATCATTCCTGCTAATTACAGCAAAGTTACAAAAACCCAGCTTGGTACATCGATCACCAACGATGAAGGTACAATGGTTTCTACGGTTGAACATTTAATGGCGGCACTTTGGGGCTGCGGAGTAGATAACGCCGTGGTTGAAATAGATTCTGCGGAAGTTCCTATCATGGATGGCTCGGCGGAACCTTTCGTATTCCTTATTGAATGCGCCGGTATTAAAAACCAGGCTGCTGATAGAAAAATAATAAAAGTTCTTAAGCAGGTTGAAGTTCGTGATGGTGATAAATTCGCTATCGTTAAACCTTCTGAAGATTTCGCTATCGATCTTGAGATCGATTTCAACACGAAAGCCATTGCGAAGCAGAAATGGGTTTACTCTTCTGCTGATGTATCATTCAAAACAGATCTTTGCCGTGCGCGTACTTTCGGCTTTGATCATGAAGTTGAACATCTTCGTTCAATTGGCCTTGCCCGTGGCGGCTCGCTTGAAAATGCCATTGTTATAAGCGGCGATAAGGTTCTTAACAAAGAAGGTTTGCGTTACAATAACGAATTCGTTCGTCATAAACTGCTTGATTGTATCGGTGATTACTTCCTTGCCGGTAACCGCATTCAGGGCAATTTTGTGGCGTATAAAGCAGGACATGGCCTTAACAACATGCTGCTTCACAAACTGCTTGATGATTCTTCGGCTTACGAGATCATATAATATCCGCGATGATAATACTCGGCATTACAGGTTCAATCGGTTCTGGTAAATCTCACTTCTGTAAAATGCTTACAAAGCAACATGGTGTTCGCCTGCTTTCTTCCGATGCCGAGGTGCACAAGCTATACGCTGAAGATAAAACTCTGTTCGAGCAGGTTAAAAAGCTTTGTCCGCAGGCAATTGTAAATGGCAAAATAGATAGAAGAACTTTAGGAGAGGTGGTGTTTAACTACCCCGCAAAAAGGCAGCAGTTGGAAGATATAGTATATCCGTTACTTGCGAAGGGCCGTGATAAATTCATTATGAAAGCGGTGAAAGATAAAATTAAAATTCTGGTGCTTGAAATACCTTTGCTGTTTGAAAATAACCTTGATGTTATCTGTGATAAAACCGTTACCTTATATTGCGCGCCATCGCTTGAAAAAAAACGTGTGATGAAAAGACCGGGAATGACCGAGGAAAAATACTGGAATATACTTGCAACGCAACTGCCAACCGCAGAGAAGATAAAACATTCTGATTATCACTTCAATACCGGCCGCAGCAAGGAATTCATCGCTCGCGCCGCACGCAAGCTTTACCTTGAGCTGTTGTACTAAGGCATTCTAGGAGTCAGTTGCCCGCTAGGCATCATTGGGCTGGTTTGATATTGCTGCCTTAACTTTTCCTGCTCTCTTTGTTTTATATAAATTTCGTAAGGCGTAAGCTGTTTTTGTTGTGGAGCAACTTGTTGCACTTGTGGCTGGGTTGGTATCCATTGCTGTTGTGCCGGCTGTGGTGCTTGCTGCTGTTGTATCTGCTGCGCCTGCATATAACCTTGCTGCTGAGCCTGTAACTGCATTTGGTTCTGCTGATCAAAGCTTGGTGGCGTGTATTTAAGCTCTTCATCACTGGTTATAAGCTCGCGATCGCGAACCATATCAGCCATTAACTGCTGCTGGGAAACGGGCTGCTGAACATTTTGCTGCTGGTTAGTTGCTGGCATTGCACCGTAACCCTGTTGCATTTGAGGTATGTTAGCGGCTGGTATTACAGCCTGGTTATTATAACCTTTCATCATGAAGTTGCCCTGCTGAACTCCGCCGGTAGGCTGCAATACAACATGAACTTCGCTAGGGTAATCCCACGAATCGCCATCGGCAACATCATAGAAGTAACCAAGGCCAAAGTTAGCTACGTTGGCAAGCAGCCAGTAATTCGCACCAGGTGGAACTGTTTCTGTGCCGGTGCCATAGCCAGGTATATTACATGTTATGGTAAGGTATTTTCGTGTTCTTGTAAGGGTTATAACGCTTGGCGTTTTGAATGCGCCTGTTTCGTTTTCGTTACTATATGTACAATCGGAAGTTTCAGGGTTTGATGTAACCTTAACCTGTTCGGTCTTTCCGGATATTATTCTGGCGCACGAAGTTACGCTTAAGATCAACGCTAAAGATAAAACTAATTTTTTCATGGATAGAACTCCCTCTAATAATTAGCTATTATAGCTTATTAAACATTGAAACGGAAATGGAAAATATCGCCATCTTTAACAACGTATTCTTTGCCGTTAACGGCCATTTTGCCTTTTTCCTTGCAGCCGGTTTCGCCGCCAAAGGCAATGTAGTCTTCGGTTTTGATGGTTTCCGCGGAAATGTAACCTTTCTCAAAATCGGTATGGATTACACCCGCCGCCTGTGGCGCTATGGAATTTTCAACCACTGTCCAGGCATGCGCTTCTTTTGGGCCGATGGTAAAGAAGGTGCACAGGCCAAGGCGCTTATAGCCAAGTTTTATTATCTTTGCCAAACCGGTTTCGCTGTAACCAAGCGTTTCCATGAATTCTTTCTTCTCTGCATCGCTGCTTAGCGTTGCAATTTCTTCTTCAATGCGGGCGCAAATTCTGGCAACCGGAGCGCCTTTTGCCTTCGCCATCTCTTCCACTTTTTTGCTGTGTTCATTACCTTCCGCAACTTCTTCTTCATTCATATTGCAAACATACATTGCCGGTTTGGTTGTCATTAGCTGTAGCATGTTATAATATTTTTCTTCTTCTTTGCTAGGCTTGTAAGCAACGCCTGGCTTGCCTTCTGCAAGCAATGGCAATATCTTCTGGCAAAGTTCTAAAGTTATTTTTGATTCTTTATCGTTCTGTCTTGCTTTCTTCTCAAGCCCGGGAATTCGCTTTTCCAGAGATTCCATATCGGAAAGAATCAACTCGGTTTCGATTATCTCTGCATCACGCAGTGGGTCTACCGTGCCTTCAACGTGAATAATATCGGCATTTTCGAAACAGCGCAGAACGTAAACTATTACATCAACCTCGCGAATGTGCGAAAGGAATTTATTGCCCAAACCTTCGCCTTTGCTTGCGCCTTTAACAAGGCCGGCGATATCTACGAATTCTATCTGGTTAGGAATTATTTTTGCGCTGCCAGCAACCTTGGCAAGCTGTTCCAGCCTTTCATCTGGTACGGCCACTTTGCCTACGTTCGGTTCAATAGTACAGAACGGATAGTTTGCCGCCTGCGCCGCCGCCGTTTGCGTTAAAGCATTGAATAAGGTAGATTTTCCTACGTTGGGCAAACCAACTATTCCGCACTTGAGTGACATGATATTTATATATATTTAAAGTTTGTTTCAGCTACTTAGCAATCAACTAGCCAAATGTCTATGATTTACTTGGCTGAAAAGCGTTTTTTTAGCAGGGCAGAGAATTCTTCTGCTACTGCTTCATCACTTAACGACATGCAATAAGGGCCTATACCTTCAACATAAAGCCTTAAATGGCTGGATTCTAAAGTTATCTTTGCCCCATAACCAGCAAGATTTGGATTCTTGCCATATAAATTGAATGTTATTTTACCTTCTTCCAGATCTATCGAAGTGATTTTTGGTTCAAATAATGGGTAATTAGTTTTCTTAGGGTTTGAACTTACATTGATAGAGGGGTTATCTCTCACCACTTCTTGAATTATCCTTATCACTTCTTCTTTAGGCAGGTTTTTATCTATGTTAATAATCTCAACTGTTGATGAAGGGACATAACAACCAATGCACCCTGAAAGAGCTAAGGCAGATAAGAATATAAATAAAAATCTCATTTTTACTTCGGTTCTATCATATCTTTCGCAACAACCCATTTATCGAAATCGGCCGCGGAAACCAGGCCTAGTTCAAGGGCGGCTTCTTTCAGGGTTTGGCCTTTTTTATGAGCGTGCTTGGCAATTTTCGCGGCGTTATCATAACCTATATGAGTATTCAGCGCCGTAACTAACATTAGGCTTTGCGCCATTAATTCACCAATACGTTCTTTGTTCGCTTCAATACCAACAACACATTTATCGGTAAAGCTGCGTGCGCCATCAGCCAGCAGGTTGATAGATTGCAGTAAATTATATATCATTACCGGTTTGAATACGTTCAGTTCAAAATGGCCGTTGCTGCCCGCAATGCTAATAGTTGTGTGGTTGCCCATAACCTGCGCGGCTATCATAGTTAGTGCTTCGCACTGGGTTGGGTTAACCTTGCCCGGCATTATGGAAGAACCCGGTTCGTTCTCTGGCAGAGAAAGTTCACCAAGGCCGCTACGAGGGCCGCTTGCCAGAAAGCGAATATCGTTCGCTATTTTCATGAATGAAACGGCAATGGTATTTAAAGCGCCGCTTGCTTCCACTATCGCATCATTCGCGGCTAGTGCTTCAAACTTATTTGGTGCGGTAACAAATGGCAGGCCGGTAAGCTTTGCGGTTTTTTCTGCGAATTTTGCGCCGAATTCTTTTTTGGTATTAATGCCTGTGCCAACTGCTGTGCCGCCTTGCGCCAGCTGATATAACCTTGGCAGGGTGTTTTTTATGCGTTCAATGGCATATTCAACCTGCGTAACATAGCCGGAAAATTCCTGGCCGAGTGTCATCGGCGTTGCATCTTGCGTGTGTGTGCGGCCAATTTTTATAATATCTTTGAATTCTTTTGCTTTTGCATCAAGCGCCTTGTGCAAAGTTTTCAACGCTGGCAGTAAATTATTATTTATCTGTTCTGCCGCTGCAATGTTCATTGCGGTAGGGTAGGTATCATTACTGCTTTGGCCCATATTCACATGGTCATTCGGGTGAACAGGCTTCTTGCTGCCAAGTTCGCCGCCAAGCATTTCAATCGCACGGTTTGAAATAACCTCGTTCGTGTTCATGTTGGTTTGTGTGCCGCTGCCTGTTTGCCAAACAGAAAGAGGGAAGTGCTCCAGCAGTTTCAGCTCGTAAACTTCTTTGGCTGCCAGTAATAATGTATCACCAAGTTTTTTATCAAGATCACCAAGCTCCATATTAACCTGTGCGGCGCAATATTTAACTATACCAAGCGCGCGGATAAGCGGCTTAGGCATTTTCTCTTCGCCAATGGCGAAGTTTATAAGCGAGCGCGCCGTTTGTGCGCCGTAATATTTATCACCCGGAACTTCTATCGGGCCGAACGTATCAGACTCCATACGGGATTTTGCATCAAGCTTTTTAACTGTGGTCATTTAGGCGATCTTCTTAGATTTAACTATCTCAACCGTGATAACTTTCAGCACCAGAATACCTTCAGGGCGGGTAAGCGGAACTATACGGATATTCCTCATGGTTTGGGAATTATTTGTGCTTGAAACCAGAGAGAAAGAGTTCTCTTTGAAGTTAGTTACAGAATCCTCGATCTTTTCAAGGTACTTATCTTCAAAGATGGTTTTATTCAGAAGTTCATCATATTTCTTATCTTCAACAGAATCAGATAACATAAAGGTATCAGCGAAACTATCGTTGTAATAAATAATTTTACCCTGCCTGTTAAGTATAGCAAAGCAGCTTGAGTAGCTTTCAAGCGATTTGGAAAGGAATAAACTCATGAACTCAGTAGCGGTAAGGGTGTTTTTAAGCCTGCTTACCAGATACAGCGAATATGATGTAACTATAATGAAGGAAACAAGCATGTACTGAATTATGGAAAGTACCTCAGTTTTCTGCTGCTGTGCTTTAAGTACCTGAAATGCGAAATATAACATTAGCCCAACAAAAACAAGCTGGGTAAGAATGAATATATATATCATCCAGTTCGGAACGTGTTCGTGGCCCCTGCGAGAGAAGTTGCCAGAAGCCTCCATAATTTTGTTACGGTCTTTTCTGTCGATGAATCTTTTCGGGTAAACTTTCTTTACCGCTTCTTTTTCTTTTGTGCTCATTTAGAAGCTCCTGGTTATTGTGGGGCTATTCTGAATAACCCTACAAATACAGTCAAGAAAAAACAGCCATTATATATTTTCAAGGTACTTTTTAATTTTTATCAGGTCGGCCCATGCAACTTTTTTCTGAGAAGGCGAGCGCAGCAGGAAAGAAGGGTGATATATAGTGAAGCACGGCACTTCTTTGTTAAGGTATGGGTTGGTGTAAGGCGATATAACCTTGCGCAGAACCGTTACAGAATCTTTGCTGTTTAGTATGCCTGCTGTTGCAGTGCCACCAACCAGAACGATAACTTTCGGGTTTATCAGCGCTATATGCTTTTCAACGAAAGGCTTGCAGATGGCAAGCTCTTCAGGCGTAGGCTTGCGGTTGCCCGGCGGGCGCCAGAATAACGTGTTTGTGATATAAAAGTTCTTGCTGCGTTCCAGCTGTATCTGTTTCAGCATTTTATCAAGCAGCTGGCCTGAAAGCCCGCAGAAAGGGCGGCCTTCAAGATCTTCATTTTCACCAGGCGCTTCACCAATGAACATAACCTTGCTTTTCGGGTTGCCTTCGCCGAAAACTGTATTAGTGGCGCTTTTCTTTATTGCCAGCCCATCAAAACCTTCCACGGCTTTCTTCAGTTCTTCAAGTGTGGTGGCGGCATCAGCCAAATCTTTGGCTTTTTTTACCCACTCGGTGCTGCTGTGGTTCAAAAATTCATTGGTATTATCGGCAACTACTTTCATTACAGGTTTTTTAGGCATTTCTTCTCTTTGATAATTGGTTGCTACAGGTTCATTAAACGCCGGTTTAGCAGCTTCAGGCTTCTTTACCGGTTCGGGATCTTTTACAATATTCCTTGGCAATATACTATTGGCAAAGCTTTCCTCTACGCCCATTTCAAGCTGCCATTCAAGCGCTGATTGTAGTTCTTTTTTGTTCATAAAAAACCTATAACCTGTAACCGCTCACCTGTCACCTAAAATTCGCCCTTGCATAGTATATTTTCATGTGTTAATAGAACGCGGAAATTCAAAAAACAGGGCTTAGTAAGTGGCTATAAAACGTTCGGAAATAGAATTATTATCAAATCGTTATGCGAAAGCTATATTCGATGCTGCAAAGCAGAATAACAAGCTTGATGTGGTGGCGAAAGATCTATCCATAATTTCTGATGCTATTACATCAAACCCGGAATTCGCAAAAACCCTTTCTTCCGGCGCTATCGTGAAAGATAAAATGAAAGAGATATTCGCCGATATCTGCAACAAGCTTAAGGTTGATGAAGTTACCAGGAATTTCATTCTGGTTATTGCTGAAAACAAGCGCAGCAGCATAATTCCTCAAATAAACGTAAAATTCGCTAATCTTATACTTAGCAGCAAGAACACTATCAAGGCTACGGTATTCTCGGCTAAAGCGCTTAACGATAATGAACTTGAAGATGTTAAAAAATCTCTGGCGAAATCTACCGGCAAGAATGTTATTGCCGAGAACACAGTGCAGAAAGAAATTATTGGCGGACTGAAAGTTAAAATGGGTTCAACCCTTTTTGATGATTCGGTTTCCACTAAACTTGAAAGATTAAAACAATCACTAGCAAATAATTAATAGGAGTAAGGAAAATGGCAATTAAAGCAGCAGAAATATCATCTATCATTCGCGATAGAATAGTTAATTTCTCAACCGAGGCTGAAGTTAAAGAAGTTGGCTCGGTTGTAAAAGTGGGTGATGGTGTAGCAACCGTTTATGGCCTTGATAACGTTAAGGCGGGTGAGCTTGTTGAATTCCCTGGTGGAATTCTTGGTATGGCACTTAACCTTGAAGAAGGTTCTGTTGGTATCGTTATCTTCGGTGATGATAAAGATATTAAAGAAGGTGATACTGTTAAACGTACCGGCCGCATCGTAGACGTTCCGGTTGGTCCTGAACTTCTTGGTCGTGTGGTTGATGGCCTTGGTAACCCGATTGATGGCAAGGGCCCGATAAATTCTAAAAAACGTAGCCGTGTTGAAACTAAGGCTCCTGGTATTGTTGCCCGTAAATCGGTACATGAACCAATGGCTACCGGTATCAAATCTATTGATGCACTAATTCCAATTGGTCGTGGTCAGCGTGAACTTATCATCGGTGATAGGCAAACTGGTAAAACAGCTATCGCTATTGATGCTATTCTTAACCAGAAAGAAATAAACAAAGGTTCTGACGATAAGAAAAAACTATTCTGTATATATGTATGTATTGGGCAAAAACGTTCTACCGTTGCGCAAGTTGTTAAAAAACTTGCTGAAGAAGGCGCCCTTGAATATTCAATAGTTGTTGCTGCAACAGCTTCTGATCCGGCTCCGCTTCAGTTCCTTGCTCCATATACCGGTGCTGCAATGGGTGAATATTTCCGTGATAACGGCATGCACTCACTAATAGTGTATGATGATCTTTCAAAACACGCGGTTGCTTACCGTCAAATGTCACTACTACTTCGTCGTCCTCCTGGTCGTGAAGCTTACCCTGGTGACGTATTCTATGTACACTCTCGTTTGCTTGAACGTGCTGCTAAAATGAGTGATGCACTTGGTGCAGGCTCTATGACAGCGCTTCCGATAATTGAAACTCAGGCGGGTGACGTATCTGCGTATATTCCTACCAACGTAATTTCAATCACCGATGGTCAGATATTCCTGGAAACATCATTATTCTATAAAGGTGTTCGCCCGGCGGTTAACGTAGGTCTTTCTGTATCGCGTGTTGGTTCTGCGGCGCAAACTAAGGCAATGAAACAAGTTGCCGGTAGCGTTAAACTTGAACTTGCACAGTTCCGTGAAATGGAAGCATTCGCTCAGTTCGGTTCAGACTTAGATGCTTCAACGCAGCAGCTTATTGCTCGTGGTCAGCGTTTAACTGAACTTCTGAAACAGCCTCAATACTCTCCGCTACAGTTCCAGGAACAGGCAGTTGGCCTATTCGCGGGCGTTAAAGGTTACCTTGATAAAATTCCTACTAAAGATGTATCTCGTTTCGAGAAAGATCTTCTTTCACACATGTACAGCAACCATAAAGCCGTGCTTGATGCTATTCAGAAGGAAGAAAAAATATCTGATGATACAGATAAAAAACTTCACGAGATCATTAAAGAATTTGTAAAGGTTTTTGCTTAATATATGGCTAGTTTAAAAGCGTTAAAAACCCGCATAACAGCGGTGAAGAGTACTCAGAAGATAACCAAAGCCATGAAAATGGTGGCGGCATCTAAGCTGAAGCGTGCGCAGGAACGTGCTGAACAGGCCCGCCCGTACTCGAACAAGATCCAAAGCGTTATTCAAAATCTTTCCGGTTCTATCGCTGAAAATGCGCGTCCGGAATTACTTGGTGGCCGTAGAAATGCAGATGGCAGCCTAAAGAATGATACGGTGCTTGTAATAGTTACCGGTTCAGATCGTGGTCTTTGCGGTGCTTTCAACGGTTCTATAATACGTGCTTCAAAAGGCCGCATAGGCCAGCTTCTTAACGAAGGCAAAAAAGTTAAAATAGTTACTGTTGGTAAAAAACCGAAAGAGGTTCTTAAAACTTCTCATGGTTCATATATTGTAAAATCTTTCGATGCGGCCAAAGGCAAGCAGCTTCAGTTCGAGGATTCTGACGAAATAGGCAAATACGCTATCGATCAGTTCCAAAGCGGCGAGGTTGATTCTGTGGAATTAGTTTTCAACAAATTCGTTAACGCACTTGTGCAGCAGGTAACCTTCCAAAGTTTAATACCGCTTCAAATGAACGAGGCTGCAAATAATAACACTAGCACTAACACTAGCACCATCTCTTACGAATACGAACCAGATGAAGAATCTATTCTTCGCACGGTTGTACCGCAAAATATATCAGTACAAATTTTTAAAGCGCAGCTTGAAAACGCGGCTTCTGAGCAGGGTTCACGTATGACAGCAATGGATAACGCAACGAAAAACGCTGGCGAGATGATAGGCAAATTATCGCTTGTTTATAACCGTACGCGTCAGGCAACAATTACTAAAGAGCTTATCGAAATTATTTCGGGCGCTGAGGCATTATAAAAAATTAAAGATTAATAAGGAGAAAGTAAGATGGCTAATAAAGGTAAAATAACTCAGGTGATATCGGCGGTGGTGGATGTTCAGTTCCCTGATGGTAAAATTCCTGCAATTCTTTCAGCGTTGGAAACAACGAATGATGGTAAAAAACTTATCCTCGAAGTTGCTCAGCACCTTGGTGAGAACTCGGTTCGTACCATTGCGATGGACGCAACTGATGGTTTGGTTCGCGGTCAGGAAGTTACAGATACAGGCGCGCCTATATCTGTGCCGGTTGGTAAGGAAACACTTGGTAGAATATTCGACGTAGTTGGTAATGCCATAGATGAGCGCGGAGAAGTTAAAACAGCTAAGCGTAACCCAATTCACGCAACTGCCCCTTCATTTGCAGATCAATCTACTTCGAAAGAAATTCTTGTTACTGGTATTAAAGTAGTAGACCTACTAGCGCCTTATGTGAAAGGTGGTAAAATTGGTCTGTTCGGTGGTGCCGGTGTAGGTAAAACGGTTCTTATCATGGAACTTATCAACAATATCGCGAAAGCGCACGGTGGTTTCTCGGTGTTTGCGGGTGTTGGTGAACGTACTCGTGAAGGTAACGATCTGTACCATGAAATGATGGAATCTAAGGTTATCAACCTTGAAGATCCTTCGAAATCTAAAGTGGCACTTGTGTATGGCCAGATGAATGAACCACCTGGAGCACGTGCTCGTGTTGCACTTTCAGGCCTTACAATGGCGGAATATTTCCGTGATGAAGAAGGACAAGACGTTCTATTCTTCATGGATAACATCTTCCGTTTCACACAGGCGGGTTCAGAAGTTTCTGCGCTACTTGGCCGTATCCCTTCAGCGGTAGGTTACCAGCCTACACTAGCTACTGAAATGGGTCAGCTTCAAGAGCGTATCACTTCAACGCACAAAGGTTCTATTACTTCAGTTCAGGCAATTTACGTACCGGCGGACGATCTTACAGATCCTGCTCCGGCTACTTCATTCGCCCACCTTGATGCAACTACGGTTCTTTCACGTCAGATAGCGGAACTTGGTATTTACCCTGCGGTAGATCCTCTAGATTCCACTTCGCGTATCTTAGATCCGCAAGTTATCGGTGAAGAACATTATAAAGTTGCGCGTGAAGTTCAGCGTATTCTACAAAGCTATAAAAACCTTCAGGATATCATCGCCATTCTTGGTATGGATGAACTTTCGGAAGAAGATAAACTTGTTGTTGCGCGTGCTCGTAAAATTCAGCGTTTCCTTTCTCAGCCGTTCCACGTTGCGGAAGTATTCACTGGTAGCCCTGGTAAACTAGTTTCACTTGCTGATACTATCAAAGGCTTCAAAGAAATTTGCGAAGGTAAGCACGATAACTTGCCAGAAAGCGCATTCTACATGGTAGGCACAATTGAAGAAGCTATGGAAAAAGGTAAAAAACTAGCGCTACAAGCGGCTTAAAATTCTACTATGATGGGTATAAATTTTTAATTTTTTCCGTTCCTCGGGCTTACATGTTAAGTATATGCGCGCCTTCGGTACTCAAAAATCAAGAAATTTCTTCTCCATCATAGCGAATTTAGAGATTTAATAACTAAGTACCAAGTACTAAGTACGGAGTACCAAAAAATGACCGATAAATTCAAAATAGAAGTAACAACCCCGGGTAAATTAGTTTTCCGTTCGGAAGTTGAAATGGCTGTAATACCCGGAGAAGAGGGTGATTTTGGCGTGCTTGCCGGACATTCAGCGCTTATCTCTAATTTGAAAACAGGTGTGGTGAATATTTACGCTAACGATAACATTGAAAGCCGCATATTCGTGGCTGGCGGTTTTGCTGAAGTTAACGAAACGGAAACTGCGGTACTTGCTACCGAAGCTTATGATCTTTCGCAAATTACCAAAGCGGAAGTACAGGCTAAAATAGATGCTGCAACTGTAAAACTAAATACTGCTGATGATGAATTTGAAAAGCGCCGCGCACAAGAGATCATCGAACTAAACCAGCAGATACTGGCTGTATTAAACTAAAACCTATCCACTTTCACAATTTCGTTCAGGGGCAGGAAGCCGCCTTTAGGGTGGGCTGGGTTTAGGGCTTTGCCTACAACTATCATCATGCCTATAACGTGGTCTACCGGAAGGTTAATAAGTTCGGCAACTTTGGCCTGATCAAAGCCTATCATTGGGCCGGTATCAAGCCCCATGCCTTTTGCGGCTATCATTAAAGTTTGCGCTATAAGCCCAACTGAACGCATAGCTTCATCACGCGCAAGTTGTTCTTTGCCATCGTAGAAAGGCTTTATCATCGGCACCAGAACTTTGCGTGTAGCTTCAGGCGCGTTCACCCAGTATCTTTCCGGGCTTTTTGCGTGAGCATTCAGATCGGCGCACAGAATAAGCAGCATGCTGGCTTCAGTTACCTGAGCCTGGTTCCACGCCGCCGCCTGAATTTTTTGGCGAAGTTCAGGGTTCTTTACATTTACGAAACGCCATTGCTGAATGTTGAAAGAAGAGGGTGCCTGCTGCGCCGCTTCAAAAAGCTTTTTCTCATCAGCTGCTGAAATTTTGTAGCTGGTATCAAAACTTTTTACCGCCCTGCGCTGGTAAATGGCTTCTAATGCTTGCATGGGTTTCCTTTATTTTTTAGGGGTGTCGGCTGGTGGTGTAGCGCCTTGCTTTTTCTTTTCTTCGTTAGCGGCTTCAAGTGCGTAAACGCACAGGTCTTCGAACGAAACGCCGTTCTTCTGTGCAAGTGCCAACAGTTTTGCAAAACTTTCCATTACCTCGGCAGGAATGGTTCCGCCGCGTTCCGATGCCAGCCAGTGCGCCTGGTTCTGTAGCGGGTGATTGCCTTCTTTTGGCATGCCAATGTAAACATCAAAAGGGGCTTTCTTGCCGCCGAAATCACATGGAATGGTAAATTTCTTCATAAGTTAATTATATTATAAAATTCTAGATAACAAAATCAGTTTTTTTGGTTTTGCCGTCGGTCATCTTTAATTTTACAGCTTTGTCGTAAATTTCTTCCAGAGTAATTTTTTGCAGGGTTTGGGTAATCGAATTTTCTATATCGCTGATGATGCTTCCAGAAACCATTGAAAGGGTTGAGTTATCAGGCTTTTTATTGATGCTGTTCTGCAATGATATTACTATTTCGTTAACCTCGGCAAGGTCTATTCTTCTGCGATCTCGGCCAAGTGAGTAACCGCCTGCAACGCCCCTTATGCTTTTTAATATGCCGGCCTTAACAAAAGCCTGCATAAGTGTTTCGGTATAACGCAGCTTAAGACCAAGTTCTTTGCAGATAATTTTGCTGGAAGCAGGGTGCTCGCCAGAATTCATGGCAACATAAGTTAGAACTTCTATGGCAACAGCTAGTTTGTTATAGCTCATACAAAATTACATTTTAAAAATGTAATTTAACCGAGCTACGCGCAAAGTCAAGAATATAAGCGTTATGCCGCTTCTTTCTCATCACCTTCTGCCATGCCTAAAGCATGTTTGTACAGATCAAGAATTTCTTCTTCTTCAGCAAGTTTTGAAGGTTCTTTTTTGCGGATAGAGATAAGCTTTCTAAGAACGCCAGCATCGAATCCCTGAGATTTTGCTTCTTTGTAAGTATCAGAAAGGAATTCTGCCACTTCTTTTTTTTCTTCTTCAAGTTTTTCGATTTTAGAAACTATCTGACGAAGTTTTTCGCCTGAAACGCCACCGTAATGTTTAGCCATGTTTTAACTCCCATAATTAATGTGAGGTTAATTTTTAGAGCAAAACACTGGGCTGTTCAAGCAAAACTTGAAATTATTTTTAAGAGTTTAAAGTGGATTTTATTACCTGGAAGAATCCATTTATCTCGCTATCAAGCCTGCTGGTAGAGCCGGAAAGCTCAGACGCATTATTCTGCATATCGCTGGAATAACTTTCCACGCTTGAGAAGGTGTTGGCTGCATCACCAACATTTTTCTTAACGCCTTTGGTGTGAGTGGCCGCTTCCTGAATATTACGAGCGATCTCGCGGGTGGCAGTGCTTTGCCCTTCAATAGCATCAGCAATGCTTTTAGTGATGTTGTTTATTTCCATGATGGTACTGTTTATATCGCCAATGGAAGATACGGCATCATTTGTTTGGCCCTGAATATTACTTATAAGTGAAGATATTTCCTGAGTTGCATTAGCCGTTTGTTCCGCCAGATTCTTAACTTCAGTTGCAACTACAGCAAAACCGCGACCTGCTTCACCTGCGCGTGCCGCTTCAATGGTAGCGTTAAGCGCAAGAAGGTTTATTTGCTCGGCTATATCGTTGATAAGTTCAATAACATCACCAATTTTTTCAGCGCCTTCCGCAAGACTGCCAACCTGTTTGTTTGCGTTATTTACTTTTATGGTTGCATCTTCAACTATTCCGGCAGACTTACTGGTTTGGTTGCTTATTTCAGAGATAGAAGATGTAAGCTCTTCCGCAGCTTCAGCCACAGAATTAACGTTATTGTTGGCATATTCCGATATTTGAATAAGGTTATTCAGGTACTGGCTGCTTTTCTGGGTAGAGTTAACAAGGTTGTTCGCGTTAATAACCAGTTTGTTCGTAAGGCCTTTGAAATCAGTTGTAATAGAAACAACCTTCTCATCGAACTGTTTACCTATCATTTCATTGAATTTTCTTTTCTTGTCATCAGCTTCCTTGCTTCTAACTTCGGCATATACCCTTTCTATTTCAACTAATCTTGACGATTTCTCTTTGAATATACTTACTTTCTGGGCGAACTCACCAATTTCGCTTTTAACATTGGTATAAGGAACAACCATACTGAAATTGCCGTTGGATATTTCATCAATAGAGTGGCAAAGCTCTTTCACTGGCTTGCTGATAGAGTTATAGATAGTAACCCCAAGGAATGTGTTGAAAAGTATTGCAAGTATAAGCTGGAAAATAATGTGAAGCTGCATTGTGGTTTTTATCTCATCAGAAAGATAAACGCCAAGATCGTAATAAGTATACACAGAAAAGGCGATGCCTACGAGTGAAAGTATTATCAGGGATACCTGAACTTTTATCGCAATGCTCGAGAAAAAATTCTTCGCCGCGTTATTTCCTGTACTCATAATAATTCCATTTTGTTATTTTCTGGGAAGCAGTTTTTCACAGAACTAATGTTTATTCAAGTTAAGCTATGCTATCGAGTATGATTTTTGCTGCCTGCGGTGGATTTTCTGCCGCAGTTATAGGTCTGCCTATCACCAGAAAATCTGCGCCAAGCTGAAGCGCCTCTTTTGCGCTCATTGTACGTGCCTGGTCATCTTTCTTATCTGTATCGCTGCGAATGCCCGGTACAACCAGTTTTAGTTCCTTGCCGAAATTCTTTCTTATCTCGGCTATTTCATGCGGCGAGCAAACAATTCCATCCATGCCACTTTTTGCTGCAAGTTCTGCAAGTCGCAGAACCTCATCGCGAATGCCGTAATCTATGCCAACTTCGCTTATATCAATGTGGCTTGTAAGTATGGTAACGCCTATCAGCAGTGGTTTGAATTCGCTTTCTTCTACTGCAGCGCGTGCAGCCTTCATTACATCTTTTCCGCCAAGTGTGTGTACGGTTGTCATGTAGCAGTTCAGTTTTGCTACCTCTTTCACTGCCTTATTAACAGTGTTTGGAATATCATGAAGTTTAAGGTCTAGGAATATATCAAGGCCATTTTCGGCTATTCTTTTAACGCCCTGACGCCCCTGGCTTATAAAAAACTCTAGCCCAAGTTTTACCCCGCCTATGCTTGGCTTTATACTATTTATCAGATGGTTAGCCTTATCTATATCGTAGGTATCTATGGCGCAGAATATGGGGTTCTTCATGTATTTGTTCAAATTTTAGGTTTCGTTAATGATTCATTAACCTTTCTATGCTATTCTAGAGGCTGAAATTAAAAATAAAAGAGGAAGTTTATGCCTAATCCACTTATAGAAATAGATACCGATAATAAAGGTGTGCAAGCTGTCAGGATACCGGAAGCTTACCTATATGATAATGGCAAAGGTACTTTAAATTTTACAAGAGAGGGAAATAAATACCGTAGTGATGATGGTGAGCTATATAGCTATGCACATGTAAAAGAGAAGATAGAGTTTGCTATGGCAAAAGCTGATGAGGATTTCAAATTTTCACATTCGAGAGAAGCATGGAAATCTCATACTGTTGCGCAATTCGCTGACGTTCGTGGCGATACAATAGTTAAGCTAGATCCTGTAGAATTATCAACGGCCAAGTTTTTACTTCAAGAGGCATCAAAAACAACAGTGAACTCTCAACAACGCGCGTATGAAGAAGCGGCGGCAGCGGAGCAAGCCAAGCTTCGTGCTGATGCCATGGAAGCTGCAATGGCAGCAGTTGCAAATCCTAAAACCTATGAAGCAGAGGCAGCAACAACATATGTCGCTCCTAGGGTAGATACTACAAAGGTAAAACCTATAATTGTAAGATAACTAAATTCCTAAATAGCAAAACAAAAGGGCGGTTAAATAACCGCCCTTTTTTTATTATCGCTACTGAAAATTAGCAGCTGTAATAATTCTTGAACTCGATAGGGTGAGGGGTCATTTCCCACTCTTCCACTTCCGCCATTTTAAGCGTTATATACGCATCTATCTGGTCGTCAGTGAACACGCCGCCTTTTTTCAGGAACGCGCGGTTCTTGTTCAAATGTTCAAGCGCTTCACGAAGCGAACCGCAAACAGTTGGAATTTCTTTCAGTTCTTCCGGTGGAAGATCGTAAAGGTTTTTATCCATTGCTTCACCTGGGTGAATTTTATTGGCAATACCATCAAGGCCGGCCATCATCATTGCCGCGAATGAGAAGTAAGGGTTTGCGGTTGGATCAGGGAAGCGCACTTCGATACGTTTGCCTTTAGGGCCTGCAACATACGGAATACGAATTGAAGCCGAACGGTTACGTGCAGAATATGCAAGCAGAACCGGTGCTTCGTAACCAGGAACCAAACGTTTGTAGCTGTTGGTTGAAGCGTTAGTGAACGCGTTCAGAGTTTTTGCATGCTTTATAATACCGCCAATATAGAACAGCGCCATTTCAGAAAGATCAGCATAACCATTACCGGCGAACAAAGGTTTATCTTTGTTCCACAGGCTTTGGTGAGTGTGCATGCCGGAACCGTTATCGCCTTTTATCGGCTTAGGCATGAAAGTTACGGTTTTGCCGTAGCTTGCTGCAACATTGTGAATAACATATTTATATTTCTGAACATCATCTGCGCTGGCAATAAGCGTGTTGAACACTATACCAAGTTCACACTGGCTTGGCGCAACTTCATGGTGGTGAAGCTGTGCGCGAACGCCAATCTCTTTCAGTGTGGTAACCATTTCAGCGCGGATATCGCTTAATGAATCAACCGGCTGAACAGGGAAGTAACCGCCTTTAACACCAGGGCGGTGGGCCATGTTGCCACCAGGATAATCAGTGCCTGTATTGTAAGGACCTTCTTCAGAATCTATCTGAACAAAGCTGCCCTGCATGCTGGCATCATATCTAACATCATCAAAAATGAAGAATTCAAGCTCTGGGCCGAAGAAAGCCGTATCAGCAATACCGGTGCTTTTCAGGTAAGCTTCAGCGCGTTTAGCGGTAGAGCGTGGATCACGCACATAACCCTGGCCTGTAGCAGGTTCAATAACATCGCAGAATATAATTGCAGTAGGAACCGCTGTGAAAGGGTCGCGGAATATGGTTTTGCAGTCAGGCTGAAGTATCATGTCAGATTCGTTGATATCTTTCCAGCCAGAGATAGAAGAGCCATCAAACATGATGCCTTCGTTAAGTTTTGCTTCATCAACCTCATCAGCGTGGTAAGCTGTGTGCTGCCATTTGCCTTTTGTATCGGTAAAACGGAAATCAACAAACTCAATTGCGTTATCTTTCAGGAACTTAACTGCTGTTTTTGCATCTGCCATAAGAATAAAAAAGTTAGGGGTTATTAGAAATAATAACTGATTTATAACTATAATTTTTTATAGCGCAAGGGGGAATTTCATGATAAACTAGCCGCACTTATACATAAGGTGGGTTTACCATGACACTTATAGGAAGCGAGCGGGCAGAACAATTGGTTTTACAATTAAATGAGCAATTTGGTAAATTCGGCTTGTTCCAAATAAGTAAAATAATGGGGGCTGATAAACCAATTATAACGTGTAAAAATAACCCTGATGCCGATACGTTAATGGACTTAACAGGTGGTAATAGTATAGTAGGCGGTCTGTTAAGTAAATACACGAATGGGAATATTAGTGTTTCTATAGAAGAAAGGCAAAATAATGGATTGGAGCTGGCCTTTGTTGATCCAACTATAACTGGTTTACGGGGCCCCATCACGCCCGAGAAACTAGCTGATGATGTAAGAGCTATTATAGTTGCCAGAACAAGTAGTGCAATAGAGTCTCATGTCAGTAGAGAAACAGAGTTTGGCGTAAAAGCCTTAAAGGAGGCTTATGACATAACTGGTGCTGCTAATAGAACTGTAAGTATTACATCTTTTGATGCTTTACTGGAAGCTGCAAAAAAACAAAAAGGTTAAAGTAATTTCTTTACAATATTTGTATGCATCAGCATACCCCTATCTGTAAGGCGCACACGCTGGTTATCAACTTCCATTAAACCCTCGTCACAGAGTTTTTGAATAAGGCTTTTATCAAACAATTCTGAGAACTGTGAACCCAGAACTGTGAACTTACTTAACTTTATCCCTTCTCTTATTCTAAGGCCCATAAAAACCAGTTCTTCCAGAATTTCTTTTTTACCTAAAACTTCTTTGCTCTGGGTGCCTTCGCCTTTCTGTTCCACTGCTTCCAGCCAGTTTTGTGGGTGGTGAATATCCATGGTGGCGATTTTATTTTTCCCTTCATGTATGCGCCCGTGTGCGCCGGGGCCTATGCCTATATAGTCGTTCTGCAGCCAGTAATTTAAATTATGTTTACTTTCAAAACCGGGCTTGGCGAAATTTGAAACCTCGTAACGTTCCAATCCATTCTTCTTACATTTTTCAACGGTGGTTAAATATAATTCTGTTTGTAATTCTTCTTCAGGCAGTTTGAATTTTCCTGCGTGGAAATCGGCATAGAACGGCGTACCTTTTTCTATTGTTAACTGGTAAAGCGAAATATGCGGACTGCGGAACTGCAGCGCAAAATCTAATTCCTTTTTCCAGCTATCTAAGTTCTGGCCGGGCAGGGCATATATCAGATCAAAAGAAAAGTTACCGAATATTTTACCGGCCTGCTCAATGGCATTTATGGCCTGTTTACTATCGTGCACGCGGCCTAAAAATTTCAACGCCGCTTCATCGAAGCTTTGTACGCCAATAGAAACGCGGTTTATACCCGCATCCTTGAACGCCTTGAATTTTTCTACCTCGAACGAAGATGGATTTGCCTCTAATGTAATTTCAATATCAGCATCAACTTCAAATTCACTTTTTACTTTTTCCAGAATTTTCTGGATCATTTCAGGTTTCATCAGGCTGGGGGTGCCACCACCGAAAAATATCGAATCGATTTTTAGTTTCCCAAGTTTGTTTTTATAGAAATCTAGTTCTTTCAAATAGCCTTTCAGCCACCTTTCAAATTCTATCTTCTCGCTTACATGGCTGTTGAAGTCGCAGTAGGGGCATTTACTTTCGCAGAACGGCCAGTGAATATATAAGGAGGTTGTCATTATAATTTGAAAAGCAGCAGGCATTCTTTTCGTTCTGCTTCTTTTTTATATTCGCCAACAGCGAAGCAATCATCAGAACTATCATGCGTAACAGCAATAACATTGCCCTTTTCAGGGTAGCCATCATCTATCATTAAATCTAGAGTGTAGGCATCATTCGGTGTAAGTGCCGGTTCAGTGAATATTCCCGGCTTGTCATTCGCTTCGCCAAGGCCAAAAACATTGATTCCCAGGTTATCAGAATAACTAAAGAAATAGCCCGTTTTTTTATCTCGAATATCTGGAACATTTACCGCCGGCACCAGAACGCCTTCGCCCTTGCTAGTATCCCAGCGGCCTGTCATGTGGTTGGTAAGCCTTATCATTCCGGCCAGTTCCATCTGCTGGAAGGCGTTAATACCTTCGCCAGATTCATGTTCTACCCTTCTGTTGCCGTTGCCATCTTTCGCGATATCTTTCCAGTAGAAGCTTGCATTGGTTATATCGCCGGGTAATCCGGAATATACATTATTGAAAGAAAGCGTGGCGTATTTAAATTCCTGAAATTTACCTGCGATAGAACGTACTGCATATTCCTTATTCACTTTCTTAACTATGAACATACCTGAAGTAACAAGGCCAAGCAGTATAACTATACCTAAATAGTTTATGTATCTGAACTTTGGTAAATGTAAGTGGTGTTCTCTCATTTTCCTTTACGTTTAGCGGTTCTTGCAGCTTTTTCATCAAGACCGGAAATACCCATGCGGTTCTCTATCTCTTCCATAACCTCATCAGGTTTTATGTTCTTTTTCGCAAGCAGAACCGTAAGGTGGAATATAAGGTCAGCCGATTCTGAAATTATTCTTTTCTTACTTTCCTTAATTCCGGCAATCAGCACTTCACTGGCTTCCTCGGTGATTTTGCGGCCTATTTTTTCCGGGCCTTCCTTAAAAAGTTTTGCCACGTAAGATTTTTTCGGATCAGCCTTCTTCCGATCCTGAAGTGTTTTGTATAATTTATTTAATGTATCTTTGCTCATATTTACAACCTTACTGCAATTCCCGCAGAATGCATATGTTCTTTAACCTGTTTAATTGTTAACTCGCCAAAATGGAACACGCTTGCTGCAAGAACAGCACTGGCGTGGCCTTTTATAACCCCTTCGGCGAAGTGTTCTATTTTACCAACGCCGCCGGAAGCAACTATCGGCACGTTCACCGCTTCGGCTATAGCTTTGTTCAGTTCGTTGTTGAAGCCCTGCTTGGTTCCATCTCTATCCATGGAAGTAACCAGCAACTCTCCCGCGCCGTAGCTTTCCATTTTTTTTGCCCACTCTACAGCGTTAATGCCGGTACTGTTCCTGCCGCCATGAGTGAATATCTCAAAATACTGGTCATTCCATTTTGCATCTATGGCTACAACAATACATTGTTTGCCGAATTTCTGCGCGGCTTCCTTCACCAGTTCCGGCGTGAATATTGCTGCGGTATTTATGGCAACCTTATCGGCGCCACTGCGTAAAAGTTTGTGCACATGTTCAACTGTTTTAACGCCGCCTCCAACAGTTAGCGGCATAAAGCAGGTTTCGGCCACTTCTTCCACCACATGGTAAATGTTATCGCGATTCTCGTGGCTGGCGGTAATATCTAGGAAGCAAAGTTCATCAGCACCCTGTTCCTCGTAAACCTTAGCCTGAGCAACAGGGTCGCCGGCATCTACAAGGTTAACAAAGTTAACCCCTTTCACCACTCGGCCATCTTTAACATCTAGGCAGGGAATTACTCTGGTTTTCAACATAGCGTTTTTATTTGTAACCTATTATAAGTTTCATACGAATATAAAGATAAAAGGGATTTTATGAAGAAGATTTTATCGTTATTAACAATTATCTTATCTGTTTCATCAACCGCGAGTGCAGGAGAACCTATGAAAAATACTAATCTGGCAACATTCGCAGGGGGCTGTTTCTGGTGCATTCAGCCGGCTTTCGATAATTTAGAGGGCGTTACAAGAACCACTGTAGGCTATAGCGGCGGCACTGCCGCAGATGCCACATACGAAAAGGTTTCAGCGCACGAAACCGAGCATCGCGAAACCATCCAGATAGAATATAATCCGGCCAAAGTTACCTTCACGCAGCTGCTGGAAAGGTTCATGCGCAATATTGACCCAACCGATAATGAAGGCCAGTTCGCTGATAAAGGCCCGCAATATCGTACAGCCATTTACTACCATGATGATACTCAGAAAAAAGAGGCTGAAGCCTATTTTAAAATGCTGAAAGAAACGATGCAGTTCAAATATCCGATATATACGGAAGTTATTCCTTATGTGAATTTCTTTGCGGCTGAAGATTATCACCAGAAATATTCCGAGAAGAACCCAGAGCGCTATAACGCTTATAAATATGGTTCGGGCAGACCGGCGGTGTTAAAGAAAGTTTGGGGCGAAGAGGGTGGAGAGCACTAAAAACTATTCCCTTTCTTCTATATCGTGGCCTAATTCCTTTTCCAGAAGATAGTTGAATTCTGCACCGAAAATATAAATTACCGCCATTACGTAAAAGAATACCAGCGTAATTATTATGCCGCCCATACTGCCGTAAACAATGTTTATCTGCCTGTAATAGCCAACATATCTGGTGAAGAATTCTATAACCACAAGCCATGCCACAACGCAAATAAATGCGCCCGGCAGAACCCTTACCACGTTTTGCTTAATGTTCGGTAAAATAAAATAACCCGAAGCAACCGCAACAAAAAGCGCCACGGCTGAACCATAATAAGTTAAGTAATCTACCATTGGGTCGAAGTTGAATTTATGCGAGAACTGATTTTCCATGATATGTATGAAGCCCGGTACAATGGTTAAGAATATCATTGCTATTATCAGTACAAAAATGAAGAAGATGAACTGCAGAATGCTTAACCCCCTGCGGAACAGATAATGTGGCGGGTTCTTTACCCTGTATACGCGGTTCAGAATTGTGCGTGTGCCTTCAACCATGCTGGAAGCTGTCCAGATTATGCCAATAATGGCAAGTGTAAGAAGCCCGGTGGATGGGCCGGAAAGTATCTGGTAGATTATGGGGTAAATAACGCCCACAACACTATCGGGCAGTAAATTATACAGCTGTTCAACAAATTCATTGCCGGTTTGCTGCTGGCCCATGCTTGCGGCAATGGCGAACAGGAATATCATCGCCGGAAAAATGGAAAGCATGGTAAGGAACGCCAGATATCCGGCATGTTCAATGCCATCATCCATAACGGTTTGATACCCCGATTTATAGAATAGCTTTAGAAGCTTTTTTAGTTTTGTCATAAGAAAACTGATAGCGGAACGGCTATAGAAAATCAAAATTTAAATAACTTGAAAAGAAAAGATTAACAATTATGGGCTACTTGCTTATCAAAAATACTAGGGTCTATCCTGGCTTTTTCAAATGCCTTATTACAGCCTGCATCTAGTACAGCTGTGTTTCCATGAGATTCAATCACGCCAGAGCCTAGCGCATCAAACGCTCTCATGATCAAACCAAACCTCGCTTCTTCGCCAGTTGCTTTTGTTGTATCTACAACATAAACATCATGTGTATCATTATGCCTGATGCAGCTTGAGTTTCTTCTGATAACGCCTATCGCATCTCCCTCTGACATTTTATTATTCATTACTCCCTCCAAATTTATAATTACTTATGTATAATGTACTTCTACTAATAACCGCACCAAGCTCCTGTTGGGCTAGTTTGGGTGCGTTCTAATTGTGTGGAATCATTACCATTATATCTGAATTTGATTTGTGCAAGCTTTAATTTGTCTTTTGCTACCGTTCCACCATCTCTGAATACGCCAGTTCCATTACCATAGCTTTCAACTTCTTCGCATCCTAATTTAGCAAATGAATTATGAATAAGCCCAAAGACTCTCTCAGGATCTTTTTCATTGCTTGCATTGAGCACAAAAACTTCTTTTGCAGGAACTGTCACGATACAATGAGCATATCTTCTTATGTTAGATATAGCCTGCTCTTCTGTTAACTCTGTTACTTCCATATTTTTATCCATGCTCGTCATTATAGCATAATTTTATTAATAAAACGTTAACAAATATTAAATTCTCCTAATATATTGATATATATGGAAAAAATAAATATACCTATACTTAACGGTTTTTTAACCATTTTGTGCTATAATTAACTAGGGTCTCTAAAGGGTTACTTTTGTGCATTATTTTATAAGAACATACAAGGAAGATGAAAGGTCAAATCTGGCCAGAATAGATTGTAAATCTATTAATCTTACCGGGAACAGAACCTTGTTTATATTTCCTGGAGATATGGTGGTTTCTTTTTCTGAAGCTCAAGAAAATGACAGGGGGGTACAAGAACTTGTCGGCCTAGAAGGTATGGCAGAAAAACTCGATAAGCTTAAAAAGCATGCCAATGGCTTGTTAAAGATAACAAAAAGAATACTAGGTGGAAGGGAAGCGTTGGCTACAGATGATATAGTACTTGCTGCATATCCTTTTGACCCTTCTGGTACACATCTTTCTGAGGCAAGGAAAGATTACAATAGGAACCCTGATGGGTTCTTTACTGAAAATGCTAGAAAGTTTGTGCGAGATAATCTTCTTGAACTTATTGTGAAAGAGCCCCAATTCAAACCTCATTTTAAGTATTCAGGAGACGCTCCCATAAGGGTGGGCGAGAAGCTTACAGGCACACCCTACACTACAGAAGAGTTATGCAATAATATGGCACATATTAATATTATGGGTTTTAGTCATGGTGCTGTTTTTGCTGGCGAGGTGTGCAACTGTTTGAAGCAGTATATGCGTGATGTAAGATATTCCGAAGAAGATATAAAGAAAGCTTTAGGACAAGTAAATCTACTGGCGCTTTCGTCAGTAATGCAAACAAGTAAGCCTGATGCCTTTTATTTTAATGTTGTTCATTTTCAGTCGGTCAATGACAGCGTGATACAAAAAATTCTACCTGAATTTAAAGAAGAGGTTGAAACAAAATTTAAAGGTAAGGCGCTTCCAGTAATTGAAATTCCTAATGCTAGATCACTTCGTGTTATATGTAATACTTCTACAGATATAACCTATTTTACTAACCGAGGTCCTGACCCAAGATTAACTGAGCACGATGCTGCTGCGCACCAGCCTCGTATGATTGCTGCATACAGACAGAGAGCTGATAATACTACTACCGTAATGGTAGAGAACGTTCTAAGAAACATGTACTTTAGGGATAGAAAGATTGACGACATTAGCGATTATCTTTTGAGGACTGGTCTTGATGGTAAAGATAAGGTTATTGTGCCAGCAAATTACGATCTTGAGCGCGATCTCACGCATCGTGAAAGAACACTTAATGATAGAACATTTGTAAAATTTATAAGACGTGTCTACGAAGGATATATCTCTGAGATTATAGACGAGCATAAAGGCATAGGAAATTATAAAGATCTGTAATAAAAAACCCCTCGTTTAGAGGGGTTTTTCATTGAATTGGTAGCTTATATTAAAAACCGCCCATGCCGCCCATAGCACCCATATCTGGCATACCGCCACCATGGCTATGGCCCTTTTCTTCAGGGGCATCAGCAATTAAAGCTTCAGTTGTTATAATTAAAGCCGCAACAGAAGCTGCGTTCTGCAATGCAGTACGAACAACCTTAGCCGGGTCGATTATACCTTCTTTGTACGCATCAACATATTCCATGTTCTGCGCATCAAAGATGATAGGCGATTTGCTTTCTTTAACTTTACCAGCAACTACAGCACCATCAACACCAGCATTTTCAGCTATCTGGCGAATAGGAGCTTCAAGCGCACGACGTACTATATTTATACCAGCGCGTTGAGCTTCGTTGATAGATTCAAGTTTTTCCAAAGATTGTGCAGCGCGAAGCAGGGTAGAGCCACCACCTGGTACAATACCTTCTTCAACCGCAGCACGGGTTGCGTTAAGTGCATCTTCAACCCTATCTTTACGTTCTTTAACTTCAACTTCAGAAGCGCCGCCAACACGAACAACCGCAACACCGCCTGCAATTTTGGCAAGACGTTCCTGTAGTTTTTCTTTGTCGTAATCAGAAGTGGTGCTTTCAATCTCGCTGCGAATTTGGCCAGCGCGATTTTCAATGCCTTTCTTATCACCGGCACCATCAACAATAATTGTGTTGTCTTTATCGATGCTAACTTTTTTAGCGCGACCAAGATCTTTAAGTGTAACGTTCTCAAGTTTATCACCAAGATCTTCGCTAACAACTTTACCGCCGGTAACAATGGCAATATCTTCAAGCATTGATCTTCTTCTATCGCCAAAGCCAGGGGCTTTAACTGCGCATACTTTCAAGCCGCCGCGAAGTTTGTTAACAACTAGGGTAGCTAGTGCTTCACCTTCAATATCTTCAGCGATGATAAGTAATGGTTTGCCGCTTTGTGCAACGCCTTCAAGTACCGGAAGAAGTTGTTGTAGGCCGGAAAGTTTTTTGTCGTATATAAGAATATATGCGCCATCAAGCTCAACCGTCATTTTTTCCGGGTTAGTTATGAAGTACGGAGAAAGGTAGCCTCTGTCGAACTGAAGGCCTTCAACAACATCAAGCTCGAACTCAAGTGTTTTGCCTTCTTCGATAGATATAACGCCTTCCTTACCAACGCGTTCCATTGCTTCTGCAAGCTTCTGGCCAATTTCAACATCACCATTTGCAGAAATAGTAGCAACTTGCGCTATTTCGTTTTTGTCTTTTACTTTTTTGGAAGTTTTCTTGATGAAATCAACCGCAGCTATAACAGCAAGGTCGATACCACGTTTAACATCCATAGGGTTAAGGCCAGCTGCTACAGCTTTAGCGCCTTCATGCGCAATTGCCTGTGCAAGTACGGTAGCGGTAGTTGTGCCATCACCAGCAAGATCGTTAGCGCGTGAAGCAACTTCACGTATCATTTGCGCGCCCATGTTCTCGAACTTATCAGAAAGTTCAATTTCTTTCGCAACAGTTACACCATCTTTCGTAATGCGCGGAGCGCCGAAAGATTTAGCGATAACCACGTTACGGCCTTTAGGCCCAAGCGTTACTTTTACTGCGTTAGCAAGTTTATCTATGCCCGAAAGGAATTTTTCGCGAGCTTTAGAACCATATTCAATTTGTTTAGCCATTTTTATTCTCCGTTTTAGTTTAAATTAATTAAGCAGCTTTTGTTTTTTTAGCTGAATCGCCTTCAAGAACAGCAAGTATATCGCTTTCTTTCATGATAAGCAGATCTTCACCTTCGTGGTTAATTTCAGTTCCGCCCCATTTAGCGAAAAGAACAACATCACCTTTTTTCACATCTAAAGGAATAACTTTGCCGTTCTCATCTTTGCTGCCAGTACCAACGGCAACAATTTTACCTTTTTGAGGTTTTTCTTTTGCGTTATCGGGAATTATTATTCCGCCTTTAGATTTTTCTTCAGCTTCCAGTCGTTTAACCAGAATTCTATCGTGAAGTGGTTTAATGCTCATATTAGCCTCCATTAAATGTTAAAATAATTATATAAATCAGGGGCTTTAAATGCCCCGATATGTTAGGTAGTGCCTATATAGACTATATTGGAAAGGTTTCAAGGGGGAAGTGGTCAGAAAATGATAATTTTTACAGAGAGCAATCTTCTAAGCGCAGGCAGACCTTACTTTTGCTGCAAAGGCGCTGTCGATAGCCTTTTTAACCATATTTAGCATCATGCTAGAGCGGAAGGGTTTTGTCAGGTAAAAATAACATTCTTCATTATAGCCATTTGCTATCTCGTTCGTTTCCTTCACGGCGCTTTGGATAATAACAGGTATATCTTTAAGCTGGTTGTCAGATTTTAAGATCTTCAGGAATTCCATGCCGTTCATTTCCGGCATCATTCTATCCAGCAATATCACATGAAATTTATTGTCTCTTTTCAGTATGCCCAATGCCTTCACCGCGCTGGATGCTTCTACTACGTGGTAGCCAGCTCCATCGAGGCTTTTTCTAAGAATTTCAAGATTAAGCTTTTCGTCGTCTACTATCAGTATTTTGTATTTTTTGATCATACCTTAAAATAACCCCTATAACATATTGATAAACAAAGAGAAGTATCGTATATGTATTTTTGTATTAAGCTAAAATTATGTAGAAGTTATTATAACATTTAGATTGAATTTATTCAACGTTATTTAACCTGTAGTTGAAACGGGTTTGTTAGAATTTGATTAATATATTGTAATTAAAAGAGTAACGAAATGTTACCAAATGTTAAAAGTTAATGAAGGCTACGCTCATTATGGCTACAGCGCAGATAAGGTATGAAATAATTACCGCAACGCGCAGACCCATGCGGTAGGCAAGCTGATCGAGGTTATGCTGGCTTTTAAGCTTAAGTATCTCAAAACTAAGCATTTTATATTGACGCTTGGCTTCCTGAAATCCATAAACATCGCTTTTTATAAGGTTGGCATCAGATATAGAGCTGAATATTTTGTTAAGGTCTCCGGTGGCGACCGCCAGATCAAGATTTTCAATTATTTTCTTTTTAATTTTATTGCTATTCAGCTTGTCAGTTACCTGGGTAAGGCTTTGCCTTAGCCAGTTGGCAATTCCCGGAAGTTTATCTATGCCAGATTTTCGCTGGGCAAATGCGAACATTGCCGCATATTTTATGGGTAGCGCGCGGCTGAAATACGGGAAGTTCTGTAAGGTTTTTATTTTTATTGAATCTTCTATCTCGGTTTGGAAGCAGATATATGAAGTTAAATGCCTGTCATTATCAATATCTTTGCCGTTAAGCCGGCCTTGATTAAGCGCCATTAAAACTGCCGGCAGGCCCAAGGCGTAGGTATTTTCCAGAACAGGAGAAAGGCAAGGCAGGTAAGGGTTCATTTCATACAAGCATCTTTCAGTTCCGAAGCCAAGCTCGTTCTTTCTGATGAACGATTTTATCTTCTTGGGGTTCCAGCCCATTATG